>CANRDP010000004.1 GCA_947629415.1 uncultured Bacilli bacterium | reverse complement strand
ACATTTATATCTTATTAAATTAAAAACTTGGATGCTAGTCCAAGTTCTTATCGATTGTTAAATCGATTTTGTTCTTTATTTTTGGTTATTATAACTTTTTGCTGTTATATAAAGAACCATCTATGGCATTTTTCAAAGCAGAGAAATAAGTACCGGTAGAGATGGAAACATTTGCCGCAGCGAGTTTTCCGTCACTATCCGCAGCAACTTCGTTTGCTTTTTTACCGACAAGATAATCTTCAAATTTTGCCGCTTGAACATACCAATCACCTTGAGGTGCTAATGTCGGATCGGACATACCATAATCGGAACCCATTTCCTTTTTGGAAGAAACAGCTTGACCGCTATCATGACCGACTTGTTTTGCGGTTCCTAATTTCCATTCTGAATTTGTGTAGGACACTGGAATTTGAATTTCATCAAGATAAGCTTGTTGAATGGTATTATTTCCATCAAGTAAAACACCTAAAGCGACAATATTGATTTGGGATAATACTTCACCTGTATAAGCATAGGAAACATTATGACCTAAAGCTAAGGTTAATTCACCACTTGCATTTACGGCATTTTCCTTTTTATGTGCATTACTTTCTTTAATGGCATCGAGTAATGTTCCTGTTTGAATGGAAACATTTGCTGCGGCAACAGCACCGGTATCCGCATCCGGAGCTAATTCAGAGACGGATTTACCTTTTGCCCAATTTTCAAGATTTTCTGCTTGTTCATACCATTCACCTTTGGTTGCTTTGTCTTTCATAGCATAGTCATCATGTCGATCTCTTTTTGTTTTGGCTTCGCCATTAGCAAAGAAATAAGTAGTATCTTTCTTGTCGAGATCGCCTGTTCCAAGGGGAATCTGATATACGTCCACAAGTGTTTGAGCAACCTTATTCTCATTATCCCAGGCGGCAACGGCAAAGTTTAATTCCAATTGATAAGAACCATAAGATTCCGCTGGGGCGGCAGAAATCATACCGACACCGACTTTAAGATTTTTTGCACCATTATCACAAGACGCAAGAGCACCGACGGCACCTGCAACAAGAGCTAAGGCACATAAAGTTTTTACTTTTTTCATATGTTTTGTTTTCCTCCTTAACATATCGGCTCTATTATAAAGGCTTTTTTTCCCCATTTCAACGAAAAAAAAAGATATTTTTTTATGAAAAGGCTTACATTTTTCATAAAATTATTTGATTTTGAACCTATAAACTTATTTTGTTTGAAAAAATTGAAAATATGTAGAAACTTTTTTAAAAGAAATACAAAAAGATTTTAAATCATTGTCAAAAAATTATTCTTCATAATTTCGGTTATTTTTTTTTGTGCTTTTGTGTGTCTGAAAAAAGAAATAGAGATTTTCTTTTTTGATATAGGGAGCAATTCTTATAATTATCAAAGAAGATAATTTAGCGATAACGATACCGGTGATTAATCCACTGATAAGAAGAATGGGAAGATACGTCAACATGTAAATGGAAGAATAAAGAATACAAGCACAAAGAATTTGGCCGATTCCGTGAAGAATTGCAGAAGCAACGGATAGACTGTAAATAGATAGTTTTTTGCAATAAGAAAGCAGTATACAACCGATGCAAGATAAAAACCAACCGGATAAAGATAAGAAAAATCCCGCGGAAAAAAGGCCGGAAAAAAGAAGACTTACGATTAAAACCCGAAAAAATCCGATTAATCCGTATTCTGCTTTTCCAAAGAAAAAAAGCAGGATAAGTCCCATGGTATTGGCTAAACCAAGTCTTACTCCGGGCACGGGAATCAGCACGGGAATAAAATTTTCGACATAGTTTAAAAGGATAGCCAAAGCAAGGAATAATCCTAATAAAGAAATCGTATGAAGTCGCTTTCTATTTTTACTCATAAAAACCTCTAAACGACGAAATCAAAATTCGTAGCATCGGTGCTTTCGATGACGACCACGACATAATTCGGTGCACAAGTCACGGGGAAATTGGGAATCGATACCCAACCTTGTTTTGAACAAACATGCAAAGGACTATCTTCTTTTTCCACTCGTACACTTTTGTCTTTAATTTCAATAACCATTTCTCCGAGTAAGGAAGGATACGTATTGGTTGACTTATTATATTCTCCGGGATGAAGAGCCAGGGTTTGATCTTCTTCCAAAGATAGACTGTATTCCATTTTTCCTTCAATATAAATGGCAACAGATTTTCCCGAATCTTTCGGAACAAAATAAATAAATAACCCTAAAACCAAAGACAGTACCGTCAAAATAGAAATAATGAAAATATCAATTTTTGCCAATTTTAATTTAAAATTCATAATACTTCACCTCGGCAAAATGTGTATTTTGTTCATTTATTGTAAAAGAATCTTTTAACCCTTTGGTTACAAAATAATACGCGATAGTTTCTTCTTCGTTATTTTTTTGAAATATTCCTTCAATATCCCCATAATTTTCTCTTATATAGGAAAACATTTCTTCCAAATCTTCTTCCTTTGTATTCATCATAATGGTGGATAGTGCATCCATGATTTCCGAAGAAATCGCGGAAGAAAAAAGAGTAACCTTTCGATATTCGTTTTCGGATTCTCCTGTCGATGGATTTAGAATATGATGACGGATAATATAAGTGGTTTTTCCGTTTTTTTCTATGGGTAAAAAATACATATGAGCACTGTCACCGGAGGTGGAAAGAACACGATATCCGTCAAAGGTGACATATCCTCCCATATCAAAATCAGCTTGAAATGGGGAAGAAATACCGACGGTCCAAGGAGAATGATCTTTTTTCTTTCCCAACATAACATTGGAAGAAGAAGCACCGCTGATATAGCCAAAATCATATTTTTTCGCGGATAAAGCTTCTGCTGCTTTTCCCACGGCATATCCTTTTCCGATACCACCGAGAGTTAAAGAAACTTTTTCGACATTTTTATATTGATGAAAGGTAATGGTTTGTAATGTATCGTCAAATTCCAATAGATCCTTTAATTCTTCGGCTGTCGGAATTTCTTGTTGCAATTTTTTTAGTTTTTTTTCGGCTTCCTTGCTCTTTTCATTTGTCAATAAAGGATCGATATAATCGTCGTAACTCATTTGATTATTGTTGTAGGATATCAAATCATCCCAAAAAGCGGAAAGTTCTCCGATGGCAATATTAAATCGATTGTCACTTTTTACACCAAGTTCGACACTGATTTTTAAAAGATTATAAAGATCTTTATCCACAAAAACGGCCTTTTCTGTCCCATAGGATTCATTCAAAACCTTTAAATTTTGAATTTTCGTTCCATCGTCATGGAAATAATCATAATGACGATCGAATTCTTGGTGCAAACGATAAAAAATACTACCCATCGTTTCCTCGATATCATAAATGGAAGGAACATCCAATTCTTGTAATGGATAGGAAGCGTAAATTAAATCCGAATCAAAAGGATAAGTAGTTTCATGATCCGATATCCGGATGGGATTTAAATTACAAACCCGATTCCATCCGGAAGTTACTTCGCTGACAAAGGAATTGCAGTAGGACACTTCTTCTTTGGAGTAAGAAGAAAAATCTTTTTTTCCTTCTCCACAGGAAGTCAGAAAAAAAGTGCCGGATACCAAAAGTGCCAAGAAAGCTTTTTTCTTCATGATAAACCTCTTATAAATAATAAAAGAATTTTTTTCAAAATGCAAAAATTATTCTCATGGAAAATAGAATCGTTGATTTTTAGAAAATTTTTTTTCTGATTTTTATCCTGATTTTAAAAACGATAGGAAGAATATTCATTTTTTTTGGGAGTAAAAAAGCCTATAATAACGCCTCAAAACAGTTTTATTACCACATGAAGAAGAATAGGGAACAACCTTAAAAAAATTGTTGACATCCCATAGTGCTTTTAGTACAATAATGAAGCCAGTGCTTTGACAGGACGTTAAGAAGTGGGAGATTGCTGAACACTGATAAGCGTTGTCTGAATAAAGTGATTCAGGTAACTCACATGGAGCGGAGTCTAGCAAAGATTTAGACAGGAGGAAAACATATGGCACCAACAAAAAAGATCAGAATTCGTTTAAAAGCATATGATCATCAGATTCTGGATGTTTCTGTTGAAAAAATTATTGCTGCGGCGAAAAACTCAGGGGCAGAAATTATTGGTCCTGTCCCACTACCAACGGAGAAGCAAGTATATACGATTTTGCGCTCTCCACATAAAGATAAGGACGCGCGTGAGCAATTTGAAATGCGTACGCACAAAAGGCTTATCGATATTGTGCACCCGAATAAGCAAACCATCGATAGCCTTACTCACTTGGATCTTCCGAGCGGAGTAGAAATCGAAATTAAACTATAAGGAGGCAGGAACTATGAAATCTATCGTAGGTCGTAAAATGGGTATGACGCAAGTCTTCGCTACCGATGGCACACAGTATCCTGTGACCGTTATCGAAGTCTTACCGAATGTCGTAACCCAAATTAAAACAAAAGAAAAAGATGGGTATGAAGCCGTTCAAGTTGGTTATGAAGATAAGAAAGAACAGCGATGCACAAAACCGGAACTCGGCGTTTTCAAAAAAGCGGGAGTTTCTCCGAAATACGAACTCGTTGAACTTCGCTTCTCGGAAATGAATTATAAACTTGGCGATGAAATTAAAGCAGATATCTTCAGTGCCGGGGAAGTCATTGATGTTATCGGCACAAGCAAAGGACATGGATTTACCGGTGCTATCAAACGTTGGCATTTCCATATCGGTCCGAAAGGACATGGTGCCGGATTTCCGCATCGCGGACCCGGATCGATGGCTACGAATGGTCGTTGCAACAACAGAATTCATCCGGGAAAGAAAATGGCCGGACATCACGGAGATAAACAAGCGACAATTTTGAATCTTTCCATTGTTGCTGTTGATCTTGCAAATAATGCCATTTTGGTGAAAGGTTCTGTCCCGGGACCGAAAAAATCAATTGTGGTACTTCGCTCTGCGGTGAAAAAACCAAATGCCAAAGTGGAAGTGAAAGAAATTGTGAACTATAATGCCGCTCAGGCGGAATAATGGATGGAAAGGAGAATTACAATGTCAGAAGAAAAAAATGTTACCTTGCCCGTTCTTGATTTGACAGGTAAAGAAGTTGAAAAAGTAACTCTGAATGGTGAAGTCTTCGCCATTGAACCGAACACACAAGTTATGTTCGATGCCGTCCAGGTATATCAAGCCAATCTTCGTCAAGCAACGGCAAAAACAAAGAAAAGAGGAGAGGTTTCCGGCGGCGGAAAAAAACCTTGGAGACAAAAAGGTACCGGACGTGCCAGAGCAGGATCATCTCGGTCTCCTTTATGGCGACATGGTGGAATTGTCTTTGGACCTACCGGCAATCAAAATTTCAAACTTTCGCAAAATAAGAAAGCACACAAATTGGCGGTGCGTTCTGCACTTTCTGTAAAAGTAAAAAATAACGAACTTATTATTGTGAAAGATTTCAATCTTCCATCACATAAGACAAAAGAAATGGTACAAGTTATGGCAGCACTCAATGTCCAACCGAAATCGCTTCTTGTCGAATCGGAAGATAACTTGAATCTTGCCATGTCGGCAAGAAACATTCCCGGCGTTATCTTTACAAATTATGATAATGTGTCGGTTTATGACCTTTTGAATGCGGATAGTGTTGTCATGACACTTGCAGCCGTTCAAAAAATTGAAAAGGAGATGTTGAAAGATGCCAGCAAGTAAAAAAGTAGCTGAAGTAACAGCGGAAGAAACAAAAAAAGAAGCTGAAACAGAAGAAAAAAAAGCAGCTCCCAAAAAAGCCGTGAAAAAAGAAAAAGTTTCGAAAAAAGAAAAAGCAGCGGCTCCTGCTCCGGAAGAGAAGAAATATGCCGCACCGACAAACTTCAGTTTGGATCTTATCCGTTCCCCTATTGTTACGGAAAAAACCATGAAATTGCAAAATGAGCTGAATACCATTGTGGTAAAGGTAGCTCCGGAAGCAAATAAAACATCGATTATGATTGCTTTTGAACAAATTTTCAATGTGAAACCATTAAGTGTTCGCGTTGTAAATGTGCTTCCGAAAGATAAACGAGTCGGTCGTTATCAAGGAAAGGTCAGCGGTTATAAGAAAGCATATGTGACGCTTTCAAAAGAAGATAAAGAAAAATTATCCGCGGCACAAGAAACAAAATAAAAAAATTGGAAATTATAGGAGATAAAAAATGAATAACATTCGAAGTTATAAACCGACGACACCAAGTCGTCGAAATATGACAAACTTCACCTTTGATATCATTACGACAAATACTCCTGAGAAAAGTTTATTGGCTCCATTAAAACATACCGGAGGCCGGAACAACACAGGTCGCATTACTTGTCGCCACATGGGTGGAGGTCATAAAAGAAAATATCGTATTATTGATTTTAAAAGAAATAAGGATGGTATTGAAGGTCGTGTTGCCACGATTGAATATGATCCGAATCGAAATGCGAATATTTGTTTGATTAATTATGTCGACGGAGAAAAAAGATATATTCTTGCTCCGAAAGATATCAATGTCGGCGATAAAATTATGTCCAAAGATGCTTGCGATATCAAAATCGGCAATGCAATGAATTTGGCAAATATTCCCGAAGGTACTTTTGTTCACAATGTCGAATTGAGACCCGGGAAAGGCGGACAATTATGCCGTGCAGCGGGAACTTCCGCGCAGGTCTTGGGTGCTGAAGGAAAATATGTAATTCTTCGTTTGGCGTCCGGTGAAGTTCGTAAAGTACTGGGAACTTGCCGTGCTACGATTGGTTTTGTCGGAAATGAAGACTGGAATCTGGTGAATTTCGGTAAAGCCGGAAAAAATCGTTGGTATGGAGTTCGTCCTACCGTTCGTGGTTCTGCCATGAACCCATGCGATCACCCTCATGGTGGTGGTGAAGGTAAATGTCCGGTTGGCCGAGATGCGCCACGCACTCCATGGGGCAAGAGAGCTCTTGGTGTGAAGACCAGAAGTAAAAAGAAAGCCAGCGGTAAATTGATTATTCGTCGCCGCAATGGTAAATAAGGAAAGGAGATAGTAGAAGATTATGTCACGCAGTGTTAAAAAAGGTCCCTTTTGCGATTCTTATTTGGTGAAGAAAGTCGAGGCCTTGAATCAAGCGAATAAAAAAGAATTGATTAAAACATGGTCAAGAAGATCAACCATTCTTCCACAATTTATCGAACACTCCTTTGCTGTTTATAACGGACATGAATTTATTACCGTCTATATAACGGAAGATATGGTCGGACATAAACTCGGTGAGTTTGCTCCCACAAGAACATATAAAGGTCATACGGGACATACCGCCGAAGATAAAGCAGCCGCAGCCGCTGCAACGAAGAAATAGGAGGAGGAAGAAAAATGCAAGCAATCGCTAAAGCTAAAGGAATCCGTATAACTCCAAGAAAAGTTCGCTTGGTTATCGACCTCATCCGAGGAAAAGATGTTTCGGAAGCTCTCGTTATCTTAGATCATATAAATAAATCTGCGGTTACACCGGTTCGAAAAGTTGTTCAATCTGCTGCAGCAAATGCCGTAAATAACAACAAAATGGATGAATCAAAATTATATATCGCAGAAATTTATGCCGGTGATGGTCCAACCCTTAAAAGATTTCTTCCGAGGGCAAGAGGATCCGCATCCAGCATTTTGAAAAGAACATCCCACATTACTTGTGTGGTGAAAGAAAGATAAGGAGGAAGGTATGGGTCAAAAAGTTAATCCGGTTGGCATGAGAATCGGAATCAGCAGAGATTGGAATTCCAGATGGTATGCCAACAAAAAAGATTTTTCACAATTTTTAAATGATGATATTAAAATCCGTGAATTCCTCGAAAAGAAATTAAAAGAATGTTTGGTTTCTCATATTGAAATCGAACGTGTGAAAAACGGAAAAATTACGATTTCCATTTTCACTGCCCGTCCTGGTATGATTTTGGGACAAGATGCTTCCAATATCAAATTATTGACGGCAAATTTGCAAAAGAAATTAGGTAAGAAAAACGATGAATTGAAAATTTCTGTTGTCGAAGTGAAAAATCCGGCATTGGATGCCAATATTGTTGCTCAGGAAATGGCAAAAGCTCTTGAAGAGCGTGCTTCTTTCCGTAATGTACAGAAATCAACGATTCGTAAAGTAATGAAAGCGGGCGCTATGGGTATCAAAACTAAAATTTCCGGCCGTTTGGGTGGTGCGGAAATTGCCCGTAGTGAAGGTTATAAAGAAGGTGTTGTTTCTCTTCATACTCTTCGTATGGATGTTGACTATGCTTGTGCGGAAGCAAGAACAACCTATGGAAAATTGGGTTGTAAAGTTTGGATTTGCCGCGGCTTAGCCAATCAAGAACCAAAAGAAGAAAAAAATGAAGAAACACTCCGACAGGCAAGACCTAGGAAAGGAGAATAAATATGTTACAACCGAAAAGAGTCAAATATCGTAGACCTCACGGAATTAAGTATGAGGGCCTTTCCAAAGGTGGAAATGAAGTTTGCTTTGGAGATTTCGGTCTTCAAGCGGTATCCGGGAATTGGATTACAGCAAGACAAATCGAGGCCGCACGTATCGTTTTGGCCCGTTATACCAATCGAGCCGGAAAAGTATGGATTCGTATTTTCCCGCATTTAGCCAAAACGAAGAAACCGGCGGAAGTTCGTATGGGATCCGGTAAAGGATCTCCGGAATTATGGGTTGCTGTTGTCAAAACGGGACGTGTCATGTTTGAAATCGGCGGTGTCGATGAAGTAACCGCTCGTGAAGCACTTCGTCTTGCAGCCTATAAATTACCGATTAAAACAAAAATTATCAAGAAAGGAACGGGTGAGTCAAAATGATGAAAATTGCTGAAATCAGAGAACTTTCTAGCGATGAAATTAAAGTTAAAATTAACGAACTCAAACAAGAGTTATTGACTCTTCGTTTTCAAAAGGCCAGCGGGCAACTTGATAATGGTAAAAAAATTACCGAAGCACGAAAAACCATTGCACGTATGTATACCATTTTACGAGAGCGTGAAATGGGCTTGAACTAGGAGGTAGAACAATGGAAGAAAGAAATACCCGCAGAGTGATTCAGGGCGTTGTTGTCTCAGACAAAATGGATAAAACCATTACCGTCTTAGTTAGCACGATGAAAACACATGCCAAATACGGAAAACGTGTAAAATATGCTAAGAAATATAAAGCACATGATGAGCAAAATGTGGCAAAAGTCGGCGATGTCGTTCAAATTATGGAATGCCGTCCTCTCTCTGCTACAAAGCGTTTCCGACTGGTAAAAGTCATTAGTTCTGCTGAAGAAGTAAGATAGGAGGAAGAATATGGTTCAAAATGAAACAAATTTAGTTGTTGCAGATAATTCTGGAGCAAAATCAGTCCGTATTTTCCGCCTTTACGGAGGTTCCAAACGTACCTCCTCTTCCATCGGGGACATTGTTTTATGTTCGGTAAAAAGTGCTATTCCCGAAGGAAAAGTCAAAAAAGGTGAAATTGTCAAAGCGGTTATTATTCGTACGAAAAAAGGCGTTCAACGTCCGGACGGAACATTCATTCGCTTTGATGACAATGCCTGTGTTTTGATTAATGAGGATGGAACTCCGCGTGGAAGCCGTATCTTTGGCCCTGTGGCAAGAGAAATTCGTGATAAAGGAAATGACGGATTCATGAAGATTATTTCCTTAGCGGAAGAAGTATTGTAAGGAGGAAATCATCATGAAGATTAAAAAAGGCGATAAAGTCATCGTCATTGCTGGCGCTGACAAAGGTAAAATCGGAACAGTGCAAAAAGCTTTTCCGAAACTAGGAAAAGTAGTCGTGAATGGTGTTCATACCGTTACAAAACATCAAAAACCGACGCAAAAAAATCCGGATGGCGGACGTATTGAACTCTATGCACCCATTGATGTCAGTAATGTAGCCATCTATGATGAAAAAAAGAAAAAAGCAACGCGTGTCGGCTATACTTTTGAAAACGGAAAGAAAATTCGTATTTCCAAAGCAAGCGGCACAAAGTTAGATTAGTGAGGTGGAAAACATGGCAAATAAAGAAGTTTATGTAGCACGTCTCAAAAAACAATATCAAGAAGAGATTGTGAAACAATTAATCGAAAAATATAAATATTCTTCCGTCATGGAAGTTCCTCAAGTTGTAAAAATAGTTCTGAATATCGGTGTCGGTGATGCGACGGCAAACAGTAAATTACTCGAAGATTCTGTTGCGGAACTCACACAGATTGCAGGACAAAAACCGGTGATTACACGAGCAAAAAAATCCGTGGCAAACTTCAAATTAAGAGAAGGTCAGGCTATCGGATGCAAGGTCACATTGAGAGGGAATCGGATGTACGAATTCCTCGATAAGTTAGTAACGATTACCTTGCCGCGTGTTCGTGATTTCCGCGGAGTGAGTAAAGCGGCTTTTGATGGTCGTGGAAATTATACTCTCGGAATTAAAGAACAATTGATTTTTCCGGAAGTAAATTACGATAAAATCGGAAAGATTCGTGGTATGGATATCGTCATCGTTACCACAGCGAAAACAGATGAAGAGGCATATGATTTGCTTTTGGCACTCGGAATGCCTTTCCAGAGATAAGAGGAGGATGAAGCTATGGCAAAAACATCAATTAAAATCCGTTGCAGTCGTCCACAGAAATTCAAAGTAAGAGAATATACTCGTTGCAATCGCTGTGGTCGTCCACATTCGGTGATTCGTAAATTTGGCTTATGCCGTATTTGTTTAAGAGAATTGGCTTATAAAGGTGAAATTCCTGGCATGCGTAAGGCAAGCTGGTAAGTGGAAAGAAGGAGGAAATTAGAATGGCAATGACAGATCCAATCGCAGATATGCTTACAAGAATTCGTAACGCAAATGTTCTGCATCATGACCAAGTGATGATGCCTTCTTCCAAGATGAAAGTCGCAATTGCGGACATCTTAAAAAGAGAAGGATTTATTAAAGATTTTTCCGTTGAAACTACCGGTGTTAAGAAGGAATTGACTTTAGATCTCAAATATGGATCCGATGGTACGAAAGTAATTTCGGGTCTGAAAAAAATTTCAAAACCGGGACTTCGGGTAACGGTTCCTTGTGATAAATTGCCTCGTGTCTTTAACGGTTTAGGTATCGCAATTATCTCCACATCCAAAGGAGTAATGACCGATAGCGAAGCAAGAAAGCTCGGCGTTGGCGGCGAAGTTGTCGCTTATATTTGGTAGGAGGGAACATATGTCTAGAATTGGAAATAAACCCGTGGTACTTCCTAGTGGTGTAAGTGTGAATATTCAAGGCTCTGTAGTGGAAGTAAAAGGCCCGAAAGGTACATTGAAAAGATCCTTTGAACCGAATATTAAAATCGAACAAAAGGAAAATGAAATTGTATTGACACGTCCGAATGATTCCATTCGTATGAAAACATTTCACGGAACATCTCGTGCTTTACTTCATAATATGGTCGTCGGTGTCAGTGAAGGATTTGAAAAAAAATTGGAAATCAACGGTATTGGTTATCGTGCGGCGATGCGGGGGACAAATCTTGTATTAAATATGGGTTATTCTCACGAAGTCGTAATTAAACCTTATGAAGGCGTTTCCATTCAAGTTCCGGATACAACGCATATTATCGTTAGCGGAATTGATAAAGAACGTGTTGGTCAAATGGCCAGTGAAATACGAGCAGTTCGTAAACCCGAACCTTATCTTGGTAAAGGTATTAAATATGCAGATGAAGTTATTCTCCGTAAGGAAGGTAAACGTGCATCTGCGAAGAAATAATATGGGAAAGGAGAAGAAATATGATTAAAAAAGAGTCCAGAAATAAGGCACGTGTTCGTCGTCATCTTCGCGTAAGAAAAAGAATTCACGGCACTGCAGAATGCCCTCGTTTGAATGTATTCCGCTCTAACGCCCATATTCATGCACAAATCATTGATGATGTCAAAGGCATTACCTTGGTTTCTTGTTCGAGCGTTTCTTTGAAATTGGAAAACGGCTCGAATGTCGAAGCGGCCAAAAAGGTAGGTGCGGAATTAGCAAAACTAGCCGTTAGCAAAGGCATTGAAGAAGTAGTCTTCGATCGTTCCGGATATTTATATCATGGACGAGTAAAAGCATTAGCAGAAGCCGCGCGTGAAAACGGCTTGAAATTCTAGGAGGAAACAAGATGGTTGAAGAAGAAAAAGTAGAAGTACAACAAGAAGCAGAACCTGTTGTTCAGGAAACGGAACCATCCACCGGAACAAATGAACGTCCCCGTGGAAACGGAAGAACTCCTAGAGGAAATCGGGGAGGAAAACCCTCCGGAGATCGTGGAGCAAGAAAAGGAGCACGCGGTCCGAAAAAAGAAGAAAAACAATACGAAGAACGTGTTGTTTCGATTAATCGAATTTCTCGTACCGTAAAAGGCGGTCGAAAAATCCGTTTTGCTGCATTGGTCGTTATTGGAGATATGAAAGGAAATGTCGGCTATGGTACCGGTAAAGCAACCGAAGTTCCGGAAGCAATTAAAAAAGCTTTGGAAAATGCCCGACGCAATCTCTTCCATGTCTACTTAGTGAAAAACGGAACATTATCCCATGATATTGTTGGAAAATATGGTGCAAGTCAGGTATATTTAAAACCCGCACCAGAAGGTACTGGAGTTGTTGCTGGTGGTCCTGTCCGTGCAGTTCTTGAACTTGCCGGTGTTCGTAATATTTACTCGAAAGTTTATGGATCCAGAACTCCAATCAATTGCATTCGAGCCACAGTCAATGGTCTTCAGAATATGAAGACATTTGCTCAGGTTCAAATGCTCCGCAAGTAAGGAGGAAATCTATGAAACTGAACGAATTGAAATATGTGGAAGGGGCCCGAAAAAAAGAAAAAAGAAGAGGCCGTGGATTAGGTTCCGGTCTTGGTAAAAATGGTGGTAGCGGAAATAAGGGACAAAAATCCCGTTCCGGTGGTAAAGTTCGTCTCGGATTTGAAGGCGGACAAAATCCCATCTTCCGTCGTTTACCGAAAAGAGGCTTTACCAGCCATGCCAAAAATGATTACGATATCGTAAGTCTTTATTTACTGGATAATTTCGAGGAAGGTTCTGAAGTAACGGCTACGTTACTTTGTTCCAAAGGATATGTTTCCGGAAAATTACCGGTGAAAATTGTTGCAAATGGCGAAGTAACCCGTAAATTGAATGTAAAAGTACAGGCATTTACGAAAAAAGCAGCGGAAAAAATAGCCGCTGCCGGTGGAAAAAGCGAAGTCGTTGCTCTTATTGATACCACCGCAAATGAGGAAAAATAACGAATGAGAAAGTTAGTAGCCATCTTTAAAAATAAAGATATCCGGGGACGGATTCTCTTTACTTTGGGAATAATGCTGATTTTCCGAATCGGTGCCGGGATTACGGTTCCCGGTGTCCAAGTGAGTAGTTCGGCAATGGATACAAGCAATGTTCTGTCCTTGATGAACTTACTTGGTGGTGGTGCACTACAAAGTTTCTCATTATTTGCTCTAGGTGTTTCGCCTTATATTACCTCATCGATTATCATACAGCTTTTATCGATGGATGTTCTTCCGGCATTGACCGAATTGACCAAACAAGGACAAAACGGAAGGAAAAAAATCGAAATGGCGACAAGATATCTGACTTTGGTCTTAGGGGCCGTGCAGGCGTATGGTATAACCGTTACCATGCAGAATACGGATGTATTAACTTTACTTGATTCTTCTTTCTTCGGTTATGTGAAGATTGTTATCTATCTTCTCGGCGGAACGATGCTGGTGATGTGGATGGCAGATCAAATTACCACGAAAGGAATCGGAAATGGTGTATCCATGTTGATCTTTATCGGTATCGTTTCATCTTTACCGACACAAATTTTCTCTGCATTGCAATATTTCTTCGGAACCGAATTGATTACCGGAGATAGTGAACGGATTTTGCTTGGAGCAGGAAAGTTGGGATTATATCTTATCGCTTACTTGCTCATCATCTTATTCGTTATCTTTATTGAGAAATCCGTACGGAAAATTCCGGTGCAACAATCGGGTAAAGGAAGTGCATTGAATGCAAAAATTACCAATTCTTCGTTTCTCCCGATTAAAATCAATTCTGCCGGGGTTATGCCGGTTATCTTTGCCAGTTCGATTATGATGGCTCCGGCGGTTATCGTGAGTTTTGCGATAACGAATGTCGGTGAGGATCTCAATAATATTCTGAAAATTTTCAATTCATCGGAACTTGTGGAAATGCCATGGTTTGATGGAGGAAAATGGTATATGCCTTGGGGACTTATTATTTATATTGTTCTTACTTTCCTATTTTCCTTCTTTTACAGTAATTTAACCATCAATCCCGAGAAGATGGCGGAAGATTTTCAGAAAAACGGTACGTACATTCCCGGTATTCGACCCGGAAATGAAACACATCGTTATATTCAAAAAGTTTTGAACAGAGTTACCTTACTCGGTGCCACAGCTCTTACGCTTATCGCTGCGTTACCGATTGTGTTGACTTTGTGCAATATTGTTCCAAGTTCATTAGCCTTGGGAGGAACCGGAATGATCATCGTTGTCGGTGTGGCATTAGAAACGATGAATCAGATTAACGGACTCTTGGCCAGCAATGAGCATGCGAACGTTATCTAGTGAGGATGAGAAAATGAAAAATATGTCAAATCTCATTATCATGGGCCCTCCGGGTGCGGGGAAAGGCACTCAATCCGAACGGATTGTTCAGGAATTGAATATTCCTCATATTTCCACGGGAGATATGTTTCGGGAACAAATCAAAAATGGCACGGAATTGGGAAAAGAAGTGGCTCGTTATATTAATCAGGGTCAACTTGTTCCCGATGATGTGACGATTGCGATTGTAAAAGAAAGACTTTCGCGTTCGGACTGCTCAAAAGGGTATCTCTTGGATGGATTTCCACGTACGCTTGCCCAAGCGGATGCATTAAGAAAATTAACCGAAGAGATTCACCGTCCCGTTCAATGTGCATTAAATATATCTGTGGATAAAGATGCATTGATTGAACGCATTTCCGGTCGTAGAGTTTGTCCCAAATGTGGAAATTCCTATCATGTGATTTTCAAGAAACCTCGCGTGGAAAATATTTGTGACACCTGTGGAAGTGATCTTGTCCAAAGGAAAGACGATACTCCGGAAAGTCTGAAAGTCCGTTTAGATGCATATGAAAATCAAACAAAACCTTTGATTGATTTTTATAAGAAAGAAAAAATCCTTTTTGAAATCGACGGACTGCAAAATATTGATAAAGTCTTTGAAGACATCCTTGTTATCTTGAAAGGGGAAACGAAATGATCATTATCAAATCGTCTCGCGAAATCGAATGCATGCGTAAGGCAGGAAGTATCGTTGGAGAGGTATTTGATGCATTGGAACCGCTTTGCAAACCGGGAATAACAACGAAAGAATTGGCTCATCATGCCGAGAAAGTTATTCGTTCCAGAGGTGCAAAACCGACATTTCTTCATTATGGAGGTTTTGAAGGAGCAATCTGCATTTCCGTAAATGATGAAATTATTCATGGAATTCCCGGAGCAAGAAAACTGAAAGAAGGAGATATTGTTTCTCTTGATGTCGGTGCCACTTATGATGGATATTGCGGTGATGCTTGTCGAACTTACGGCGTCGGGAAAGTATCCTCTGAAGCACAAAGGTTGATGGAAGTAACAAAAGAATCTTTTTTTCAAGGGGTGCGCTTTGCTAAGCCGGGAAATCACTTGGGAGACATTTCACACGCTATTCAGGAATATGCGGAAAAAAACGGATACTCCGTATTAAAGGATTTCACCGGACATGGAATCGGGAGAAACTTACATGAAGATCCATCGATTCCCAATTACGGTAATGCCGGATTCGGTCCGATTTTAAAACCCGGAATGTGTTTGGCAATTGAACCGATGATTATGCAGGGAAGCGATGAATACATTATTATGGAAGATGGATGGACAACAAAGACGAAAGACAAGATGCTTTCCGCGCACTATGAAAATACCATCGTAATTACTGAACAAGGATATGAAATCCTGACGTTTGGCATAAAGGAGGAAAAACATGGCTAAAGGAGATGTCATCGAAGTCGAAGCGGTTGTCGTTGAAGCTTTACCGAATACGCAATTTCGGGTAAAACTTCCAAACGACGTAGTGATTTTGGCCCACGTTTCTGGTAAAATCCGTATGAATTACATTCGCATTTTACCAGGTGATAAAGTCACTGTTGAAATTTCACCGTATGATTTAACACGTGGAAGAATTACTTTCCGTTATAAATAGCGGAAAAAATTAGGAGGAATGAATTAATTATGAAAGTTAGACCTTCAGTAAAACCAATTTGCGATAAATGCAAAGTGATTCGTAGAAAAGGAAAAGTTATGGTTATTTGCTCGAATCCAAAGCATAAGCAAAGACAAGGCTAGAATTTAGGAGGATAAAAAGTATGGCACGTATTGTTGGTATTGATATTCCAAATGATAAGCGCGTGGTCATCTCTTTGACCTATATTTATGGTATCGGAGTATCCACGGCAAAAAAAATCCTCAAAAATGTGAATATTTCAGAAGATATTCGCGTTAAGAATCTCAGTGAAGAACAATTAACTGCGATTCGTAATGAGGTAGCAAAATATAAAGTAGAAGGCGATCTCAGAAGAGAAGTTTCTTTAAATATCAAACGTCTTTCTGAAATTGGCTGTTATCGCGGATTGCGTCATCGAAGAGGATTACCTGTCCGTGGACAAAGAACAAAAACAAATGCTCGTACTCGTAAGGGACCGAAAAAGACCATTGCGAATAAGAAACAAGCAGTCAAATAAGATGGGAAGGAGTTAGATTATGGCAACAAAAAAACAAGCAGCAACTCGTAAGAAGAAACTGAAAAGAAGCTATACCAAAGGCATCGCCCATATTCATGCGACAACGAATAATACAATTATGACGATTACCGATGAAGCCGGGAATGTCATTGCTTGGGCTTCCGCGGGAGGATTAGGCTACAAAGGTGCCAAAAAAGCTACCGCTTATGCGGCACAACTTGTTGGTGAAGCCTGCGGAAAGAAAGCAGTTGATCAAGGATTGACCACTGTGGATGTAAAAGTAAAGGGCACCGGTATGGGCCGTGAATCGGCGGTACGAAGTTTGGAAGTGGTTGGATTAAAAGTGCAAACCATTACCGAAGCAACACCGATTCCACATAACGGATGTCGTCCGCCAAAACGCCCACGTGGTTAATAAATCAGGGAGGATAATGCAATGAAAAAATTTGAAAAACCTGAATTTAAAATCGCAACATATGATACTACAGATAATTCTGGTCGATTTGTCATTGAGCCTTTAGAAAGAGGATTTGGTCTTACTTTGGGAAATGCTTTGCGCAGAGTACTTTTGTCTTCGCTTCCGGGTGCCAGTGTTTATGCAATCGAAGTCGAGGGAGCACGTCACGAATTTTCTTCTTTGGATGGAATTGAGGAAGATGTTACTGCAATTGTATTGAATTTAAAGGATCTCGTTTTAAAAATCGATGATGATACCGAAACAACGTATAAATTAACCTTGGATTATAAAGGTGAAGGCGTTGCTTTGGCAGGAGATATTGTTTGTCCTACGGGAGTAGAAGTCATCAATAAAGATTTGGAAATCGCTCATGTCGGCGAGCAAGGACATTTGATGATGACGATTTATTGCCGTAACGGACGAGGATATGTTACCGCGGAAGGAAACAAAACAAGAAATTTCCCAATTGGTATGATCCCGACCGATTCCAATTATTCTCCGGTTACGAAAGTATCCTATAATGTCACATCGACACGTGTGGGTCACAATTCCAATTATGATTGTTTGGAACTCACTTTATCCACGAACGGATCGATGCTTCCTCAGGATGCAATTGCGTTAGCGGCAAAAATCTTAGTTACACATTTCGAACTCTTTATCGAACTTTCGAATATTGCTCAATCGGTGGATGTATTGAAAGAAACCGTAGAAGAAGAGAAAAACAAATATCAAGATATGACGATTGAAGAACTTGATTTATCGGTACGTTCGTATAACTGCTTAAAAAGAGCTTCAATTACAACGGTCATGGAATTAACGCAAAAAACCGAAGAAGATATGATGAAAGTCAAAAATCTCGGTAAAAAGTCACTCAAAGAAGTCAAAGAAAAATTGCAAGCAATCGGTCTTGGCTTCCGTGAGTACGAATAGGAGGTAAATATGGCAACGATAGGACGTAAAAATGTTCATGGAAAAGGAGGAGTTCGTTTTAAAGCCGGTTTTGATGCCAGCAAAAGAAAATCGATGCTCCGAACATTAGTTTCCGATTTAATTGTTCATGAAAAGTTACAAGTAACGCTTTCCACGGCACGCGATCTTTCCGCTTTGGCCGATCGTATGATTACCTATGGAAAGAAAGGTGATTTGTCTGCTCGTAGACAAGCGGCAAGATTTGTTCGTGATATTTGGGCGGATGAAAAAAACAAAGTTACGGCTTTGCAAAAATTATTTAATGATTTGGCGCCACGCTATAAAGATCGTAACGGCGGATATACTCGGATACTGAAACTGGAAAATCGCCGTGGAGATAATGCTCCGATGGCTCTGGTAATGTTTGTAAAATAATAAAATGTTAAGATAAAAAAAGTGGTGAAAATGCCACTTTTTTTATTTTTTATGAAAAGTATAATTAAGAAAAAGAAAGAAAAACTATTCTTGGGATGAAAAAATGAGAAATATTAAAAAAAAGTAGACAACTTATAGTGAAAAGAATAGAATACTAATAAACGTTTTTTAATTTAATCATTAAAAATTCGTTTTCGATTCAAGGAGGAAAAAAATATGAAGAAAAAATATTTATTACTTTTGGTACTTGGATTCGCTGTTGTTGCATGTGATGGAAATAATCCTATTTCTTCAACAAGTATTGATAGCAATAGTAGTACTTTGACTTCGGATTCCAATTCCAATACATCGAGTAGCAGTGGTAGCACAACATCCGCTGTATACCAAAGATTTAAAGAAATTTATGATTCTTTGGAAATGAATTATACAGCTTTTGATGAATTTTATTCTTATACTCCAAGCTATAATGAACTCGGTATTGATGAAGGCGGATCCTATGATCCGATCGGTAATCAAATGGTGGTCACGGAAAATTCTATGTTTAATTTTGGATTACATGAAGGTATTGCAAAATATAAACATGATGATGTCGTCGATTTTTATTCTTATGGTGTACATCTTTATACTCAAGATGAAGAAACCGTGGAAGGTGAATTTATTCCAAGCTATAAGCCGATGAAATCTTTTGAATACTATGGTTTGGGATTGATTATGGATGATACCGGAATGATAGAACCAAATGAAGCGACTTATCGTTATCTATATCGTCTTCCGACTACAAGAGAATTAACGACAATTTTGAAATCAACACAACGAATTCGAGATCTTGAAGAAATTTTTACTGTGGGTGAAGATGATGGTGGAAATTATACTTTAACCACGACGCATCCTTATATCGGTATGTTGATGTTCGATTATAATATTTTTGATCGTTGCAATGGATATACACGAGAATTTTATCAATATAATTTGCTTCAAAGTTTGCAAGATTATATGAAGGAGACGATAACAACAAAAATTACGATAGTTGAAGGTAGTTTTCCTGAGTTAGTATGGGATGTTTATCTTGATAATTTCGGTCCTGAACCGACATTAGCTCCTCTTTTAAGAAGAGAATTGATTCCTTTAAAAGGTCTTAGTAACGCGACTTTGACAAGAAAAGCATTTTTGACCTTTGTTCCGGACGAATTCTATACGAATGGTCCCGGAGCAGAACCGGCAAATGTTCAAGCAATTCGTAGTAAATTCAAGGCCGATGTTGAAGCTTTAAGAGACGCGGAAAATTATACCTTTTTGCTTGATTATCCGGAAACTGCAACATCAAGAATCATGATTTCTTCCCGCTATATTTCTACGGATATGATGGAATATCAAGTAGAAGGTATTTACAACTTAGGATATTATAATGTTCCTTTAAACGGAGAAAAAAATAATATTAAGGAACGTGCTATCTATGTCTATGATCCGGATGGAACCGAAGGCGAAAAAGAGCATGCTTATATCGATTTAGCTACGGCATTTACCATCTTCCAAAATTCTTATGGTCGTACAAATGTTACACTCAATCCAAACAAATATGAGGCAACAATTCGAACGGATAACGGAAGTGCAGTAGTAAATTTAGATGAATTTATCGATGGAATATGGTATGAAAGCATGTTCTACGGAATCAATATGTTTGATAACACTCTTACGGAATCCAATGGAACAACAGAGTCTAATTATTGGCTCGCCCGTACCGGAGGAGGATGGGAAGATGGAATTTATATTTCCGCTCGATCTGAAGAAATTTATATTTCCAATTACTATATCATCAGTGCGCTTACTCGTGGTAATCAATTCTTATCCAATTTCCCGGAAACACTTACGTTAAATTTCTATCCGGATGTTGAACATCCAGAGAACATGTATTTAGGAGATGTTTCTTATTTCGGATTGGCAACGGATGGAAATTACTATACTTTCAATTTCGGCACTGCCACTTTCACGGACGTTGGTACAACAAAAGCCACGAAAGAAATCGGTGATTACGTTAATGAAAAATATAGTTGGAATGTTCCGGTTGCAGAAGAAGTACCTGCTGACGATTAGGATAGCGTAAAAGATTCCTATTGTATTTTAAAAAACGAGTGGAAACACTCGTTTTTTTCTATATCTAAGGGAATTTCTTTTTTTTGATTCGAGATAATGATAGAATGATACCGGTGATTTTATGAGTGAAAAAAGACAAGATTATATTTCCTGGGATGAATATTTCATGGGTGTAGCCATTCTTTCGGCAAAAAGAAGCAAAGATCCGATGACACAAGTCGGGGCATGCATTGCTTCAAAAGAAAATAAAGTCATTACCATGGGATATAATGGAATGCCCATCGGTTGTTCGGATGATGAACTTCCGTGGACTCGCAAAGGAAAAGATTCGTTGGATACAAAATATCTTTATGTATGTCATGCTGAATTCAATGCAATTTTGAACTCAAATGCACCGGTGAAAGGATGCCGATTATATGTTACGCTTTTTCCATGCAATGAGTGTGCAAAGGCCATCATTCAATCGGGAATAGAAGAAGTTATTTATCTTGATGATATACATTCCGATGAAGTGTCCATTCAAGCGAGTAAACGTCTTTTAACCATTGCCAAAATTCCTTATCGGAAATATCAAGGACGTATTTTGAATCCTTTCTTTACAAAGGAAGAAACCGATGAAGCATAAAGGAAGAATTTATTTTGTTTTGACACTGATTTTGATTTTGGTGCTTGCTCCTATCGGAGGAATTCTCTCCGGCTTGGAGATTTTCAAAAAAACAAATTCTTTATGGATTCTTGCTATTTTACTTGGCATTGCCATTCTTTATTACGGTATATTCACTTATTTTATATTTTTTAAAGGAAAGAAAAAATGAAAGCAATTGATGTACAACATTTATGGTTTTCCTATCATCAAGAGGAAGAAGAAAAAATGATCCTTCAGGATCTTTCTTTTTCTTGTGAACAAGGAGAATCTATTGCTTTTATCGGGCCGAATGGAAGCGGAAAATCGACATTGATGAAATTGTTGGTCGCTCTTTTAGAGGCAGATAAAGGTAAAATATTTCTTTTGGATAAAGAATTGAAGGAAGATACTGTTGATTTTTTAAGGCAGCACATCGGTATTGTGTTTCAAAATCCGGATAATCAATTTATCGGAGCAACGGTACGGGATGATATAGCTTTCGGTTTGGAAAATCGATGTATTCCTCATGAAGAAATGGAAGATATTATATTAAAATATGCAAAAGAAGTGGGAATGGAAACATTTTTAGATAAAGAACCGGCTTCTTTATCCGGAGGACAAAAACAACGTGTCGCTATTGCCGGTGTTTTATCGATGCATCCGAAAATTCTTTTAATGGATGAAGCAACGGCCATGTTGGATCCGAAAGGAAGAAAAGAAATTATGGCCTTAACGAAAAAAATGCGTTCCGAGAATAAAGATATGACCATTTTAACGGTAACCCATCATATGGAAGAAGCTTTGTTAAGTGATCGTATTATTGTGATTTATCAAGGAAAAGTTTATATGGAAGGAACACCGGATGAAGTTTTTTCTCATGCAGAAGAATTAAAGGCCATCGGATTGGATTTACCTTTTGAAAAAAAATGGAAAGAAGAATTAAAAAAGGCTGGATTTCCTATTGAAAATACGATGACCGATGAGGAGGCAATAGAAATATTATGCCACTAATGTTTGATCATGTTTACTATACCTATGATGCTTCATCACCATTACCCAGTAAAGCTATAGAAGATATTCATTTTACATTGAATGAACCTTTCTTTTGCGGAATTATCGGTCAAACCGGTAGCGGAAAATCAACTTTGGTGCAACAAATCAATGCTTTATTGCGACCGACACAAGGAAAAGTGATTGTCGGGGAATTCGTTGTTGATAGCAGTAAAAAGAAAATGAAAGAAATCAAAAGTTTACGGAAATATGCCGGACTTGTGTTTCAGTTTGCGGAATATCAGCTATTTGAGGAAACCGTTTTGAAAGATGTGAGTTTCGGCCCGAAAAACTTTAAAGAAAATGAAGAAGTGGCAGTGGAAAAAGCAAAAAAGGCTTTAAAAAAAGTGGGTATTCCGGAAGAATATTTTTCAAAATCTCCATTTGAATTATCCGGAGGAGAAAAAAGAAGAGTCGCTATTGCGGGACTTTTAGCTATGGAACCGCAAATATTGATTTTGGATGAACCGACTGCAGGTTTGGATCCAAAAGGAGCTCAAGAAATTTTGGCGCTTTTTTATGATTTATATCAAAACGGAACTTCCATTCTTTTGATTACGCATGATATGAATGTTGTTTTGAAATATTGCACTTCGGTCATGGTTTTACATCAGGGAAAATTACTCGGAATGTATTCCCCTTTAGATGTTTTCTATCAAAAAGAGTTGCTTTCTGAAGCGGAAATCGATGCCCCGGATTTAATATGTCTTGTCGAGCAAATGGAAAAGAAAGGATTTTCATTGAACCGTCAAAATATACGAGATATTGAAAGTTTTGTCGCCGAGATTAAAAAAATGAAAGGGGAAGTGAAATGAAAGCATTGCCGATTGGTCGTTATACCAATTACGATACGTTTTTAAATCGCTTGGATGCACGTTTTAAATTATTGGCAATGATTCTTTTCATGGTCGTTGTTTTCATTCATTTCGGTTCTCGGGCGATGGATTTTACCTTTTATGGACTTTTAATGGTTATGGTATTGGTTTTTATGCGAATTGCGCATATTCGAATTCGTCAACTTCTTCGTGCCATAAAACCGATGTGGTTTATGATGATTTTTTTACTGATAATTAATGTCTTGGTTGTACAAACCGGAGAGGCTTTTTATATCGGAGATTTTCCGATTCATTATGATGCTTTGTTCAATACGCTTTATACTTTTGTGCGATTGATTTTGATGTTGGCTTTTTCTTTGATTCTTACCGCGACAACAAAACCGATGGATTTGACATATGCTTTGGAATGGTATTTGCATCCTTTAACCTTTATAAAAGTACCGGTTCATATTATTGCTATGGTTATTTCTTTGGCGTTGCGTTTTATTCCTACGCTTTTGGAAGAAGCCGATCGATTTATGAAAGCACAAGCATCACGGGGAGTTGATTTTGAAAACGGTAAATTGAGGGAAAAGGTACGTGCAATCATTTCTTTGATTATTCCTTTGTTTGTCTCGGCAATTCAACGTTCGACGGATTTGGCCGATGCTATGGAAGTTCGTGGCTATGATCCGAATGGAAAAAGAACTCGATATCGCATTATGCATTTTGCAAAACGCGATGTACTTTCCTTGTTCTTTCTTCTTGCCTTTTTTGGAGGAATGCTGGCGTTATCAATTTGCGGAATTGATTTCTATGCATTTATTTTATGATTCGCTATTGTTTGATTTTTTCCTATCGCGGTAATGAATTTTACGGCTATCAAATTCAAAAAAAAGAACGTACTGTTCAAGAAGAAATGGAAAAAGTGCTTTCCAAAATTTTTAATGAAAAAATGAAAATTTCTTCTTCTGGGAGAACAGATCGCGGTGTTCATGCATTGGGACAAGTGGCAACTTTTGATGCGTCTAAAGAAATGGATAATGAAAAATTGCGTTTTGCTTTGAATTCTTTGTTACCGAAAGATATTCATATCGAATCCGTAAGAAAATGCGATGCAACTTTTCATGCACGATTTTCCGCAAAAGCAAAAACGTATGTTTATATTATCAAGAAAGGTGAAGAGAATCCATTTTTAACTTCTTATGTGTTTTTTCTGCACAAAGAATTGAATTTAGATAAAATAAAAGAGGGGAGCACTTTATTTTTGGGAGAACATGATTTTCGTAATTTTTGTACCAACAAGGAAGAACAATCTTATATGGAAACACTTTATGAAATTCGTATTCATCAAAAAGGAGATTATTACTTTTTTGTTTTAACGGGTACCGGATTTAAACGATATATGGTTCGAATGCTCATCGGAACACTTCTGGCGTATGAACGAGATGAAATTTCTCTTGATTATATTCGTGAAAAATTAAAGAAAAAAGAAAAAGATCCGACATGTTTTAAAGTTCCTGCCGAAGGATTATACTTAAAAGAAGTTTATTATGAAGGAGAGATGGAAAAATGATACGACATAATTATCATACACATACCTTTCGTTGCGGACATGCTATTGGTGAAGATGAAGAATATGTTATGGAAGCAATAGGTTTGGGAATGCAAACCATCGGTTTTTCCGACCATGTGATGCTTGAAGGTGTAACACAAGTAAATGTTCGTGGTGATTTTGAGATGACGGAGGATTATTTTTCTTCTATCCGTTCTTTAGAACAAAAATATAAAGAAAGAATTCGTATTCTTTTGGGTTTTGAAGCGGAACCTTTTCCCGAATATTTTTCTTATTACGAGATGTTATTGAAAAGTGGAAAAATCGATTATCTCATCTTGGGAAATCATTGTGAATTGGAAAACGGTCGTCCGAAATACTTTTTTTCTCGGGCGACAACTAAAGAAGATTTAATACGATACAAGAATACTTTGATTCGCGGGATGGAAACCGGATATTTTGCTTATGTGGCTCACCCGGATTATTTTATGGGAGGATATGGCGATTTTGATCGAACCTGCCGACAGATTTCCGAAGAAATATGCGATGCTGCACTTCGTTTAAATATGCCTTTGGAATTTAATTTTGCGGCAATTCGACGCGGAAAAGTGGAAATTGGTTCTACGGAACGATATCTTTATCCTCATCAAGATTTTTGGAAAATTGCCAAAAGAAAAGGTTGCAAGATGATTTTGGGTTTAGATGCACACGCACCGATGGAATTGTCTTCAGATAAAAATGATATAGGATTTCGTATGGCTAGAGATCTTGGAATGGAAATTGTTCATGAATTGGATTGTTTTCAAAAGAAAGAAATTTGAAAGTAAGATAAAAAGGATTTTTTAAGATTAAAATATTATCATGGAAATGGTGAAAGCAATATGCTAAAATGTCTAAGTTGATAGAGGTGTTTATTTATGGGAAGAGCACATGAAGTAAGAGCAAAAAAAATGGCAGCAACAAGCGCTGCAAAATCTGCATTATATATGCGTGCAAGCAAAGAAATTTACATTGCTGCGAAAAGCGGTGTACCCGATCCGGATTCCAATTTGGCATTGCGTAGTGTCTTGGAAAAATTCAAAGGACAAAATATTCCAAGAGATGTAATTGATCGGGCAATCAAAAAAGCCGCCGGAGGCGATGTGGAAAGTTATGAAGCCGGTCGTTATGAAGGATTTGGACCGGGTTCCACTTATGTCATCGTAGATACTTTATCCAATAATGTCCGTCGTGCTTATGATGAAGTTCGAAATTGTTTCAATAAGAAAGGCGGTCATCTTGGTACTCCCGGTTCTGTCGCTTACAATTTTACCGAAGCAGGAGTAATAACTTTTACCGGAACAAATCGCGATGAAGTGGAGGAAGCCTTGGTTTTGGCGGATGTCGATGTTCAGGAAGTAAGTTTTGAAGATGGCATGATTGCCGTGACAGTTGCCCCCTCGGCATTCCAACAAGCCAAAGATTGTTTGAAAGAAATGGGAATTGAAGAATACGATACTTGTGAAATCACAATGCTTCCGAACGATACAGTCTTATTAAAAGGAGAAGAAGCACAAAAAATGCATAATCTTCTCGATGCATTGGATGAAGCGGAAGATGTTCAAGCCGTTTATCATAACGCGGTATTTGCGGAAGAAAATTAAAGATCTGATTGTCAGATCTTTTTTCTTTTTTATTTTGATAAACATGGTTTTTTTCATTGACAAGAAAATGGTGAACGAGTATTATGTTAATTGGCTTAATTCGCCGAATGTAGTCCCGGTAAGACAGCATTTAGAGGAGGAATTAATATGCAACGTCAAACAACAATGGCTAAAGCAGAAACCATGGAACGCAAATGGTATATTGTCGATGCAGAAGGTAAAACTTTAGGTCGTCTTGCTTCTGAAGTAGCCCGTGTATTAACAGGCAAAAATAAAGTTATTTACACACCGAATGTTGATTGCGGTGATTATGTCATTGTAATCAATGCAGGAAAAGTGGTATTTTCCGGAGATCAAGAATACAAAAAGTATTATTATAATGCTTCTGGATATGCTCGCGGAATTCGTTCCCGCAGCGCCGGTGTTATGAAAAGAGAATATCCGGTTGAAATGGTTGAAAGAGCAATTTGGGGTATGATTCCAAAAGGAAGATTGGGAAGAAAAATTTATAAAAAATTATTCGTTTATGAAGGAGCAGAGCATAAACATGAGGCACAAAAGCCGATTGCTTTAGAGCTCAAATACTAGGAGGTAGACTATGCCAGCAAAAAAGAAATCAGTTGATGTCGTTTATTACGGAACAGGTCGTCGTAAAACATCGATCGCTCGCGTTTATCTTCTACCAGGAGAAGGAAAGATTATCGTTAATGGAAAAGATGTAAATGAATATATGCCATATCCTACTTTGGTTATGGATTTAAAACAACCTTTAACGATTACAAATACTGCAGAAAGATTTAATGTTCGTACGATCGTAAAAGGCGGTGGATTTACCGGACAAGCCGGTGCCATTCGTCTTGGTATTGCTCGTGCGCTTTTGGAAGCAAGTGAAGATTATCGGAAACCTTTGAAAGTTGCCGGAATGCTTACCAGAGATTCTCGTGCTAAAGAACGTAAAAAATATGGTCTTAAAGCCGCAAGAAGAGCTCCGCAATTCTCTAAGCGTTAATCTCTTGATGAAAAAAAATTACCTCTCCGATGGAGAGGTTTTTTTGTAGGTTTTTCATAAAAAACATAAGGAAAACATAAAGTAAACTATGCGTAAAACATTCAATTTTTTCTTTCTTTTTTTCTTTATGCTTTCCTCTTGTTCCTCAAGCACGGAAGCTACTGCAACCATCGGTGAAAAAATGATTTTCATTGATCCGGGACATGGAGGAAAAGATAACGGATGCGTCTTTGAAAATGTTTACGAAGATGAAATAAATTTAAAGATTGCAACATACCTGTTTGAGGAAGTAATTCAACATCATTTTATGAGTTATATCACACGTGTCGATGATTATGATTTAGCATCGCTACAAGCTAAAAACAGGAAAAATGAAGATTTAAAAAAACGTGCAGAAGCGATTGAAAAATCGCATTGTGATCTTTTTATTTCCATTCATTTAAATTCTTATCCGTCTCTTCATGTTCATGGCCCTATGGTTTATTATGAAAAAGGAAATGATAGTTCAAAAAAAATTGCGGAAATTTTCCAAACAAATCTGAATCAATTTACCAATCAGAATAAGAAAATACATACGTCCGATTTTTATTTATTTCGCAATACAAGTCGTCCGGGGATTTTGGTGGAATGTGGTTTTTTGTCCAATCCCGAAGATAGAAAAAATCTCTTTAAAGAAACGTATCAAAAAAATATTGCGCATCAATTATATATATCTATGGAACAATATTTTATGGAAATATAAAAATTCTTTTTTCCTTTTCAATAATCATTTAATTTTTTAATATTTATGCCACTTGGATGAAGAATGAACACTTTTTCACCTTTATTGAAAAAAATCTTGAAATTTTTATTATCCTAGTATATGATATTTAAGCGAATTGGGCCTGTAGCTCAGCTGGTTAGAGCGCACCCCTGATAAGGGTGAGGTCGAAAGTTCAAGTCTTTTCAGGCCCACCATTCGTTTTTTTTATACGTCATCGGAGGCTTAGCTCAGTTGGGAGAGCGCTTCCTTCACACGGAAGAGGTCATCGGTTCGAGCCCGGTAGCGTCCACCATTTTTATGCATAATGCCTAAATTTAGGCATTTTTAAATTTTATGATACGAAAGTTGATACGAATTATTTTAAATCCTGAATCGTTTTTTCTAAAATTTTGAGAATAGTATCTTGTTTTTCTTTTGATTTTTGAAGATACACATCTGAAGTGATTTTAGAGTCAGAATGACCTACATATTCTTTGATTTCTTGCAGAGAAGTACCTTTATCGTGTAAAAGTGTAACTGTTGATTTCCTCAACATGTGAAAATGAAAGTCGGGTGAATATTTTCTGCAATATTGATTCGCGTGTCTTCTGAATGTTTCTTCCGGGCAAGGAGCTGGTTGGTACTATTTTGGTTTTGATTTCATTCAAAAGATTAGTTACCAGATCTTTGTTGTTTTTATTGACTTCGATACTGATTTTTACGTAATTCATGATGGCACCTCCAGTGATTGTTAGTTAAAACAATGCAGTTTATAGACTGCTTGCAATAATAAAATAAGCCTACAATCTGAAAAGACCAATACTTTTTTCGCGTTGTAGACTGCATTTTTAAGAAAAAAATTAAAATAATGTATAATTTTTATAGGTAAAGGCAATGAATAACTTAAAAAAACTACGTGAAGAAAAAGAAATTAAACAAATAGAAGTTGCTAATTATTTAGGAGTAACACATCAAACATATTCAAAAATAGAAAAAAATATTGAAAATGCAAAAGCTCCAACACTAGTAAAATTAGCAAAGTTTTTTAATGTTTCCATCGATTATATACTGGGATTAATTGATGATCCAATATCATTAAGAGAAGAAAAAAAAGAAGAAAAAATCAAAACTCAAATTTCAAATCAAAAAGTAAATAGATTGAAAGAACTTCGAAAAAGCAAATGCCTAACTCAAAATGATGTTGCTAAAGTAATTTTTACAACGCAACAAAATTATTCTCGATATGAGCAAGGTATTGTTGAACCTGACTATGAAACATTAAAAAAACTAGCCACCTTTTTTGAAGTTACAATAGATTATATTTTAGGGAAGGATGCTAGTGATTTAATTCTAATTTCAAAAAAAGATTTTCAAAAACTTAAAGAGGCTAGTGAAGTCATTCAAAAATTAGATAAAGTCCATAAAATATAAAGAACCATCAAAAATTGCGCCGGAAAAATTTGACTCCTTATTGTCGCAAATTTTTCTCTACGAAGTCAAACGTCAAAAAAAGAGGTTATCTACATAACACTCTTTTTTTAACATGATTTCTAAAAAGGAAATTTTGTTTGCTTGAAAATCAATATTTTCTCGCTTCGATTTCTTCTAATCATTCGCAAAGATATTTTTTTATTATCGCACGTGCGTACATACGCATGCGCACGCGTGCGTATTTTTATTAACATAATACTTTAAATAATCATCATAGTATGATTATAAGTATAATTATTACTATTGTCATTATTAGGGTTTCTAAGGGGAAAAAATAATGTCCGGTTGTTTTTCGATTTGTGAAAACGCAAAAAAGACTCTGGTATAAATCAGAGTTAAAAAGTGATACGAAATTGATACGTTTATCAATTAAACGATGATTTTAATTGATAAAGATAAAAATATAAGGATCTATTTTTAATAAAAATCTAGCAGATTTTTATTTATATTATTTAATTGCTACCCGGTAGCGTCCACCATTTTTATGCATAATGCCTAATTTAGGCATTTTATTTTATAAAGAAAAAATCGGAATACGTGAAGAATGAAAAAAAGATAAAAAGTGATATTTTTATAAAATTAATGTATAATCTAATTAGACAAGTATCAAAATAGTTATGAGGTATATTTTATGAAAAAAGATATTTGGAATGCATTATCAAGTAATATTCGAAGAGAAATTATTCATTTACTGGGAAAGACTAATTTATCCGCGGGAGAAATCGCCAATCATTTTTCATTGACAAAACCGACAATTTCCCATCATTTATCCATTTTAAAAGAAGTGAATTTGATTAAAAGCGAAAAAGATAAAAATTCGATTATTTATCATTTGAATCAAAGCGTCATGAAAGAATTAAAAGAAGCATTTCATTTTATGATTCTTGGAAAGGAACTTTACAAATGAAAAACGCCATTCGATTTTTTCTTTTCGGAATGGTAAATTTTATCGGAATGATGATTTACCTATTCTTTCTTCCGGATATGACTTTTTCATCGGTAAATCTTCAGATGGAAATTGAAGGAATATCCAGCAAATGGTTTTCATTAATCGATATCCTTTTACCTTTGATCATTTTATTCATTTATTTTTTTGAAACTTTTTATCTTTTGCGTAGAGAAAAAATGAGAGGAAAACCTTTTCAAAATCGTACAGTATTGGAATGGTCCACGATGTTGATCTATTTATTTACTTCCATCGTAGCCTGGTTAAAAATGATTTTACAAAAAGAACAATATGTCGGTGTTGGCGATACCATCAGCATTCCGGTCTTTTATATTGTCAGTGCGATTATCGGTAGTATCTTTATTATCGTGGGACGTTTGTTTTTACGTGCGGAACGCGGAGAATGCCTTGGTATTCGTCTTCCTTTTTTTACTAAGGATCATTCCATTTGGAGAAGAACAAATTATTTGGCGGGAATTTTTCTTTTTTTCAGTGGAATTCTTTTAATTGTCGGAGCGATTTTATATGAAACATTTCAAAAAGATTTCTTATTCTATGGAACTATCGGAACTGTGATTTTCTTTTCTTTTCTTGTTCCCATGGGATATTGTATCTTTCTCAATATAAAGAAGAAAAAAAATCAACCGAAAAATTTTTAATTCGAGGTTACCTCGGAAGCCTTGTCTTCTTTTTCTATTTCCTCTAAAAGAAGTTTTACTTCCTGTTCTTCATCTTCATGGAAGATGCGTTTTGAATAAATACGATAAGTTTCTTCTCCGGTGATGGTGATAATCTGCAAAAACAATCGTTTTATGATCAAGTTTAATGAAGGAGATACCACCAATCTTTTAAACCAATAAAAAGGATTGATGGCATTTAAAACAAGATTGCCGATTTTAATGATTCGATTTAAATGGATTCCTTTGGATATTTTTACCGGTGTCGAATTTTGTATTTTTGTATTGGCATCCAAAATATTCAAAATCAAAGAAACTTTTAAATTTCGCAATAATCGCAATCCTTTTCGTGAAAGAATAGTATCAATCATGTCGGCAATATAGCGATCTAAAAGAATCAATTCCTCCAAGCTTAATTCGGCCAAGGGATGTTTGGATTCCGGATAAAATAATTCGGCAATTTGATGAATCAAAGCAGGAAGAATTTGTTTCAAAGCATCAAATGTACTTGTTTCTTTTCGTTGTTTTAAAAAATTTTTTTGGGCAATATAGATCTTATCTTTGATACATTCCTCACTGACGGAAGATTCAAAATCTTTTAAAGTTTTTCTTCTTTTTTTAATGGATATTAAAGCAAAAAACAAATAAAGCAAAACGATAAAAGATATTCCGAAGAAAAATCCGACAAAAAAAGCAAGGAATACAAAGAAATCAAAATGAATATCAAATTGGAAAGAAATAAGCATAATAATCCTCAAAAGTATTATAAAGAATTTTTTTTGGCAAGTTCAAGAAAAGGAAGTAATTTATACGGAAAAGGTGTGAAAATAAAATGAATTTTTTTGAAAACAAATTTTTTATAAAAAGAAAAATTCCTATTATATTTTTCTTGTTTCATCTTCATTTTATCCGTAAAATATATATAAAAAGGAGACATTCAAGTGGAAAAGAAGTATACTCCAATGATGCAACAATATCTTTCAATAAAAGCAAAATATCAAGATACATTGATTCTTTTTCGCTTAGGTGATTTTTATGAACTCTTTTTTGAAGATGCAAAGATTGCTTCCCGTGAATTACAATTGGCTTTAACAGGAAAAAGTGCCGGTGTGGAAGAAAGAGTTCCGATGTGCGGAGTACCTTATCATGCGATTTCTTCTTATATCGATAAATTAATTGAAAGAGGATACAAAGTGGGAATTGTGGAACAATTGGAAGATCCTGCTTTGGCAAAAGGAATCGTGGAACGAGATGTTGTGCGCATTATTACTCCGGGATGTAACATGGATGTAAAAGAAAAAGGAAATAATTATATTGCTTGTGTGGATTATCAAGAAAACTATTATGTTTTTGCATATTGTGATATTTCTACCGGAGAATTAATGGTGGAAAATTTGGAAAAGGATATTACTTCCGTTTCCAATGAGTTGGAAAATTTATCTGTTCGGGAATTGGTTGTGGCTACTTCTTTTTCTTCACGCGATATTGAAGAATTGAAAAAGCGCCGAAATATTTTGATCTCTTATGAAAATAATGCAAATATTTCTATCGAACATGAATATTTGCTGAGCGATGTAAGAAATTTGGATCAACAAAAAACCATTGTTCGTCTTTTGAATTATTTAAAGACAACACAAAAAAGAGATTTGGATTATTTAAAAAAAGCACGTGTTTTAATCCGTAAAGATTTCATGGCTATTGATGCTTTTTCACGCATCAATTTGGAATTGACAAGAACCATTCGAAGTGAAGAATCCTATGGAACTTTATTTTGGTTTTTAGATCATACAAAAACCAATATGGGAGCACGACTTTTAAAAAAATGGATTTCACAACCGAGTTGTTCTTTGGAAGAAATTAAAAAACGTCAGGAAATTGTCACAGCATTTATTCATAATTTTTTATTGCGGGATGATATTCAAAAGGATTTGGATAATTTTTATGATTTGGAAAGATTAATTGCAAAGATTAATTTCGGTTCTGCGTCTGGACGTGATTTATTACAATTAAAAAAATCTCTCCTTGCGGTACCTTCTTTTTTGAAACATCTTGCTTTATTGAATTGTCCTCATATCAATACTAGACCCGAAATGAACGCAGATTTTCAAAATCTCACGAATCTTTTGGAATCCATTAGTGAAGATGCTCCGATTACTATAAAAGAAGGAGATATTTTCAAAAAAGGATACTTCCAAGAACTAGATGAATTATTAGAAATTTCCAAAGACGGAAAAAACTATATTGCTTCCATCGAAGCAAAAGAAAAAGAGAGAACCGGTATCAAGACTTTGCGGTTAGGATATAATCGTATTTTTGGATATTATATCGAAATTTCTAAAGGTGCGGTTTCACATATTCCGGAAGAATGGGGATATGAACGAAAACAAACCACGGTGAACAGTGAACGTTTTGTTTCACAAGAATTAAAAGATTTGGAAGCAAAGATTGTCAGTGCGGAAGAAAAAAGATGTGCTTTGGAATATGAATTATTTTCACGATTGAGAAAAGAAGTAATTCAATATACGGAACCTATACAGGCATTTGCCGGTTTTATTTCTTACATCGATTGTTTAATAACTTTTGCGGAAATTTCTTTGAACGAGCATTTTGTTTGTCCTACATTTAATGAACAACGGAGAATTGAAATCATCGGTGCCCGACATCCGGTTATCGAAAAAGTCATCGGAAAAGGAAAATATGTTCCTAATGATATTCTTATGGATTCTAAAACGGATATTCTTATGATTACCGGACCGAATATGGGTGGAAAATCCACCTATATGCGTACTTTTGCCATCTTGGTTATTTTGGCACAGATCGGTTGCTTCGTTCCGGCTGATTCTTGTGATTTGATGTTGTTTGATTCGATATTTACCCGAATCGGAGCTTCGGATGATTTAGTATCGGGACAATCTACTTTTATGGTAGAAATGGTAGAAACCAATTTTGCTTTACGACATTCGAATCAAAATTCTCTTTTGATTTTTGATGAAATCGGAAGAGGTACTGCAACTTATGACGGAATGGCTTTGGCTGAAGCAATTCTGGAATATGTTTCTGCAAAAATCGGTGCTAAAACTTTATTTTCCACGCATTATCATGAATTAACCAAAATAGAAGAAAAAATTCCTACATTGAAAAATGTTCATGTCAGTGTGAAAGAAAATGAGGGTGAAATTACCTTCCAATATCGGGTACAAGATGGACCGATGAATCGTTCTTATGGAATTCATGTGGCCGCTTTGGCAAAATTACCGGAAACTTTATTAAAAAGAGCAGAAGAATTATTACAAGAGCTTGAAGAAGAAAAAGTGGATCCTACTGCAGGTAATATCTTAGAAAAAACTTCACAAGAAGAACCAAAATGGATGGAGAGTTTAAAAAATTTGGATCCATTGGCTTTATCTCCTTTGGATGCTTTGAATTTTCTTTTCGATTTGAAAAAGAAAATGAAAGGAGACACCGATGAGTAAAATTCATGTTATGGATTCACATTTGGCCAATATGATTGCTGCAGGGGAAGTAATTGAAAGGCCATCCAGTGTTCTTAAAGAGTTAGTAGAAAATTCCGTGGATGCACATGCAAAGCATATTGAAGTGGAAATTCTTCAGGCCGGCAGAAAAAAAATTGTGGTAAAAGATGACGGAGACGGAATGGATAACGAAGATGCTGTTTTGTGTTTTACGCGCCATGCTTCCAGCAAATTGCTTGATGAATATCAATTGTTTCGTATCAAAACCATGGGATTCCGTGGGGAAGCTTTACCTTCGATTGCTGCAGTAAGCAAAGTCACTTTATACACTTCGGACGGTCAAGGAATCGGCAGCAAAGTAACAGCGAATGAAACTTCCGTTTTTCGGGAAGATTATGCGGTAAGAAAAGGAAGTGTTTTTGAAGTTGAAGAACTTTTTTATAATACACCGGTTCGTTTAAAATATTTAAAAAGCGATTCTACTGAAATTGCTTCATGTCTGGATGTCATACAACGATTGGCATTATCTTATCCATCGATTGCTTTTGATTTTCTTATTGATGGGAAAATATCCTTTTCCACAACGGGGAGGGGAGATCTTTTAGAAACTATCGGAAGAATTTTCGGAAATGATGTGGCTCGAAAAATGCAACCGATTGCGATGGAAACACTCGAATATAAAGTACAAGGATTTATCGGGAAGCCGGAATTAACACGTGCTACGCGTTACTATATGATTACCATATTAAATCAGCGAAATGTTTATCTTCCCAGAGTACAAAAAGTTTTGATTGAAGCATACAAAGATTATATTTTTTCCAGTCAGTACCCTTTTGTCGTACTTCATATTGAAGCGGAGCCATCTCTTGTTGATGTAAATGTTCATCCGACAAAACGTGAGGTGAGGTTATCTTCGGAAGAAATTCTTTTGAAATTGATAAAAGAAGGAGTAAAGCAAAAATTAATCGATATGACCACATTTCATGATGCATCGTTAAAGACTCCGATTACGAAAAATGTGGAAGCAATTTCGCTTTTTGAAGAAAAAAAAGAAGCCGATCCTTGGATTTATCGCCCTCAGGTTTCAAAACCGGTCATCATCGAATCCTCCGAAAAAGTAAAAGATGAAGTTAAAACAGAAGAAAAAGAAGAAAAAAAGATAGAATCAAATTTAAAAAAAGAACCTCCACATTGGAAGGTTATTGGTCAAATTCATAAAACGTATATCGTTTATGAAGGAGAAGATGGATTTTATCTGATGGATCAACATGCGGCTATGGAAAGAATTAATTATGAAAAATTTCAACATCTTTATAATGAACATTATGATATTGTCGAACCTCTTGTTCCTTTGACCATGGATTTATCTTTGGCAGAACAAAAAAGATTAACTACTGAAAAAATTGAGGCTTTGAAATTAATTGGAATACAGGTGGAACCTTTTGGCCCTACCATGGTACGAATTCTTTCCTATCCTACTTTTATTGATGAAAAAGAAATGGGACCTATCTATTTGGAAAGTATTTTTGAAGATGTTCTATCTGGAAATATCGTGGATTATCATGAATTGAGAAGACATGTCATTGCCACGATGGCTTGTAAAGCTTCGATTAAAGCGAACGATGAGCTTTCTTTCGTGGAAATGGAAGATTTATTAAAGCGTTTATTTTCTTGTGAAAATCCCACTTGTTGTCCTCACGGAAGACCAACGATTATTCATTTCAGTACTTATGATGTAGAAAAACTTTTTAAGAGGTCGGGAATATGATTATTGTATTAGTTGGCCCTACGGCCAGTGGTAAATCATCTCTCGGACTTTTTTTAGCTAAAAAATATCATGGTATTATCGTCAATGGTGATGCTTTTCAAGTCTATAAAGAGATGGAAATAGGTACGGCAAAGCCAAATAAGAAACAAAGAGAAGAAGTGGAACATTATTTATACGATATCTTAAATCCGGATGAAAATTTTTCTATTTTCGATTATCAAAAAAAATTACGGGAAACATTAGAAGAACATAAAGATAAAATGGTTTTTCTGATCGGAGGATCCGGACTTTATCTTAAAGCAGGTTTATATGATTATACTCTTGAGGAACAATCTTTTTGTGATATGAAAAAGTATGATACGTATGATAATTCAAGACTCTATGAAGAATTGAAAAAAATCGATGAGGAAGCCAGTAAAAAAATACATCCGAATAATCGTCGGAGAGTTTTAAGAGCTTTGGAGATTGTTCTTTCCACCGGGAAGAAAAAATCGGAAATTGAAAGTGCACAAGAACATAAACTATTATATGATGCATTGTTTTTAGGTATTGAAATGGAAAAAGAGGCATTGTATGAGAAAATCGATCAAAGGGTGGAACAAATGTTTTCCGAAGGATTAGTTGAAGAAACGAAAACTTTGATAAAAAAGTACTCGGTTTCTTGTAAAGCTTTTCAGGCTATCGGTTACAAGCAAATTATTCTTGGTAAAAATCAAGGATGGAGCGAAGAAAAAATAAAAGAAGAAATTAAAAAAGCCACGAAACAATATTCGAAAAGACAAATGACGTATTTCCGGAATCAATTGGATGTACATTGGGTTCATTCTTTTCAAGAGGCCGAGACGTATATTGAACAATATAAAGGAGAAAAAAATGAAATTGGAAAAAATTGAAGAAATTGCAAAAAAAGCAGGAATATCTGAGAAATATTTGGAACCTTACGGGAAATATAAAGCAAAAATCGATTTGTCTATTTTGGATACTTTAAAAGAAAGAAAAGGAAAATTGGTTCTTGTTACTGCTATCACTCCGACAAAATTCGGTGAGGGAAAGACTACGGTTTCTATTGCTTTAAATGAGGGATTGAGAAGAAGAAAGGTGCCATCGCTTTTATGTTTAAGAGAACCATCTTTGGGACCGGTTTTTGGTTTAAAAGGCGGTGCCACCGGAGGCGGAAAAGTTACAGTGGAACCGAGTGAAGAAATTAATCTTCATTTTACTGGAGATATGCACGCTTTGACAAGTTCCATTAATTTAATATCCGCGGTTTTGGATAATAGCATTTATCAAGGAAATGAACTTCATATTGATCCCAATAAAGTGGTTTGGAAAAGAGCAATGGATATGAATGATCGTACATTAAGAGATATCCAAATCGGAAGAGGAAAATCAAATGGAGTAGAACGGAATGACGGATTTGTTATTACGGTGGCAAGTGAATTGATGGCGGTTTTATGCTTGGCAAAAGATGAAAATGATTTTATTGAACGGGTGAAAAGAATTACGGTAGCCTATACTTTTGAAAACAAAAGAATCACGGTCGGTGATTTAAAAATCGCAGCAGCTATACGAAAACTGATGAAAGAAGCTATTAAACCGAATATTGTGCAAACACAAGAACAGAATCCATGTCTTATTCATGGTGGACCTTTTGCAAATATTGCTCATGGTTGTAATTCTTTAATAGCTTTGGACTTAGCACTTCGCTTATCGCCTGTTGTAGTGACGGAAGCCGGATTTGGTTCGGATTTAGGTGCCGAGAAATTTTTGGATATATTAAGTGTGGAAGGAAATCTTCATCCTGATTTGGTGGTTATGGTAGCTACAATCAAAGCATTAAAATGGCATGGAGGAAGTGAAGCGGATTCTCTCCACGAAAAAAATTTGGATACATTAAAAGAAGGTATGGCAAATTTACAAAGACATTTGGAAAATATGAAACTTTACGGATTAAATCCGGTGGTTGCTTTAAATCATTTTGCCGAAGATGATGGTGAAGAATTGGATTATGTCCTGCAATGGGCAAAAGAAAAAGGATATCCGATTTGTTTATGCGACGGTTATTTAAAAGGTGGTGCCGGTGCAGAAAAATTGGCACAAATGGTCATGGAAATTTTGAATAATAAGGAAAGTTCGTATCATCCTATTTATTCTAAAAAATTATCTATTCAAGAAAAAATTGAAACGATAGCAAAAAATATTTACCATGCAAAAGATGTCGAATATTCACCTTTGGCGATGGAAAAGATAAAGGAATATACATCCGAAGGATTTCAGGAAAGTTATGTATGTATGGCAAAAACACCCGAATCTTTTTCGGACAATGCAAAATTAAAGAATGCACCAAGTGATTTTACTTTGCATGTACGTGATGTTTCTTTAAGCAGCGGAGCAGATTTTATTGTCGTTTATACCGGAAAAATTATGACGATGCCGGGACTTCCTAAAATTCCTGCGGCCGTCAAAATGGAGGACGAATGATGAAAATTCTTTCTGGAAAAGAAGTAGCGGAAAATTTAAAAAAGGATTTAATTCTGCGAATAAAGAAATTAGAAAGATCTCCTTCTTGTGTTCTTCTTTTGAATGCTCAGGATTCTTCCTCGTTGCACTATGTGAAATCGCAAATGAAATTAGCCTCTTCTTTGGGAATTCAATGTAAAATCATTGAAATAGATGAGAAAAATGTTTTTTATAAAGATGAAATTTATCGGTTGAACGAAAAAGAAGATGTAGATGGAATTCTTATTACACGCCCTTTATGCGGAAAAATAAAAGAAAAAGAAATTTTGGAAATTTTATCTCCATTCAAAGATTTGGATGCCATCAACCCTTTTTCCATGGGAAAAATTTTTATGTCCGATTCTGATTTTTTTGCTCCTGCGACAGCGGAAGCAGTAATTTTAATGTTGGAATACTATAAAGTGGATATGGATTATAAAAATGCGTTGGTTGTAGGACGATCCGTTTCCGTCGGAAAACCATCCGCAATGTTGTTGTTAGATAAAAATGCAACGGTAACCATTGCGCATTCACATACGAAATCTTTAAAAACGTTATTAAAAAATGCGGATATAATTGTTGCGGCAGTGGGAAAAGCCGAATTTTTGGATACCGCGGATATGAATGAAAATGCCGTAGTCATTGATTGTGGTATTCACTATTTGGAAGATCGAATTGTTGGTGATGTAAAAATTACAAAAGATATTCAAATGTGTTCGAAAGTGCCGGGAGGAGTAGGACCGATAACATCAATGTTACTCATGAAACATGTTGTCGATTGCTATGAGAAAAAATATGGAAGATAAAAAACAATATCAGCTCGGCGATATTATTGAAATGAAAAAAGCGCATCCATGTAACTTTCGTTCGAAGCAATTTGAAATTATACGTATGGGTGCCGATATCAAAATTCGTTGTTTGGGATGCGGAAATATCATTATGATGACAAGAAGACAATTTGAAGAACGGATGAAAAAAAATCTTTCGATAAAAACGGAAAAATAAAAGAAAAAACCTCCTATTGTATTTTTAGGAGGTTTTTATGTTACTGAAATTGGATAATATAGAAAAATCTTTTTCGGAAAAATTACTTTTTGAAAAAATTTCATATGAATTTCCTCATACCGGTTTTTTCATTCTTCTCGGACCTTCGGGATGCGGAAAAACAACGCTTTTTTATTTATTATTGGGATTAGAACAAAAGGATAAAGGACATATTTATTACAAGGGAAAAGAATTAATAACAGCAGAAGATTTTCGTATTTTTCGTTCGCATTGCGGTGTGGTTTTTCAAGAATACGGTGTTTTGAATTATTTATCCGGGGAAGAGAATCTTTTGTTGGGAGGAGGAAATTTTCTTCCCCAGAAACTTTTCTCCAAAAAGAAATTAAAAATGAAAACGGGAAATTTATCCGGAGGAGAAAAACAACGCTTATCGATTTTAAGATCTCTTCAGCAGGATCCGGATATTCTTTTTTGTGATGAACCGACGGGTGCATTGGATGAAAAAAATGGAAATATCGTTATGAAAATGTTGAAAGAAGAATCACAAAAAAGATTAATTATTATGGTTAGTCATAATCTTTCTTTAGCGGAAAAATATGGTGACGTATTATTAAAAATCGATGAAAAACATTTATTGGAAACAAGAAAAAATAGAATTTTGGAAAAATCATCGATAGAAAAAAGACAAACAGAATTTCATTTTTTAAAAAGTTTATTCGTTTCTTTTTCCTCTTTTTCTGCAGAAAAAATAAAATTATTTTTTACTTTATTTGCCTTTGTTTTGTCTTTGACTTCGGTATTTTTAATGATCTCTTTAAAAAATTCCGCGCCGATAGCCATTCAAAGTGAAGCCAGAACCATTGCCGATTGCAAGAGAATGAAGGTCACGGAAATAGAGAAAAAATCTATTGAAGGTACACATTTTTCATTGAGTAAAATGCAACGACCATCCAAAGATTTTTTAAGTAGTGAATTAAACGATTTTGCGAATATTAAAGTGAATTTCGATTCTTTTTTAAGCGACGCGATAATTGAAAATAACGGGAAAAATCAAAAATTTTTAATAAAAACTTTTCCGTATGGTTCCACATTAAATGACATTCGTGTGAATACTTTGGCAAAAGATATTCTTTCAGAATCCGATGTGTCCATTACTTTACATAAAAAAATTGAAACGATTATCGCCGATAAAACAATTTATGATGAAGTGAATTTGTCTATTGAAGCACCGATTTCTTATGTATATGAGGAATTTGATTTTCTCAATTTTCCGGTGATATATCTTTCCAGTGATGCCTTAGAAGAGTTTATGAACGAAACGATTTTAAAAAAAGCTTCGGAATCTTTGGGAAGAAATTTATCTTTATATGAAAGATATGATACTTATGGTATAGAAGATGATCCTTTGAAATCTTATTCTTATTATGTCGACGTGAAAGAACAAAAAAATATTGAAAAAGTAAAAGAAAAAATTGTTTCTATCACTTTGGATCAAGGACATTCTTATGATATTGAATCCAGATATTTTATTGTGACAGAAGCATTATTGAGTAGTACGCAACTTTTGGAAATGGTGATGCAAATTTTTTCTTTGCTTTCCTTACTTATTACTTTTTTCTTGCTTCATTTATTTTTAATGTCGAATTATCAGCTAAGAAAAAAAGAATTTGCTTTGTATCTTACTATGGGAATAAAAAAAGAGCGAATGTTTTTCTCTTTCTTCTTTCCCATGCTTTTCTTTTCCATATTGGCTTTTTTTGTTTCTTTTGTTCCTTTTGAAATCGGCACAAAAATTTTAGGGAAACAATTATTTTCATATTTTGGTTGTAACATTTTTGCCTACACTTCTTTTTCCAATGAGGAAATTTTCTTTTTTCTTTGTTTTTTGTCCTTTCTTTCATTTTTCCTTTCCTTATATCCTTTTCGTCAAATACAAAAATTAAAAGTCGGTGAGGTCATTCGAAGTGAGTAATCCTTTAATTAAATTGCATCATTTGCAAAAAAAATTTTCCAATCAAATTCTTTTCAACGATATTTCTATTGAAATAGATGCTTACGGCTTTTATGGATTGGAAGGAGAATCCGGTTGTGGTAAATCCAGCCTTTTATTTATTTTAGGGTTGCTGGATAATGCGTTTCAGGGTAAATATTTTTACAAAGGAAAAAAAGTAAAAAAACGTGAAGAAATTATTCGTAATAGCATGGGATTTGCTTTTCAAAATGCAGTATTTTTTTATGAAATGACTGTGCTAGAAAATTTATCTTTGTTTCATGAAAAATATGATTTAAATGAAATTTATTATCTTTTGGATTTCATGGGTTTAATTGCATATAAAAATGAATTGGTAAAAAAACTTTCTGGTGGTGAAAGAATGCGTCTTGCAATTGTTCGCGCATTCTTGGGATCTCCGGAAATTGTCTTTTTAGATGAACCTACCGCGGCACTGGATAAAGAATCTACGGAATTAGTTATGAAATTTTTAAAGCAAGAATCGTCAAAGCGTTGCATTTTTATGGTTTCGCATGATCATGAACTTCTTCAAAACTATGTTGACGATTTGTTTCTTTTAAAAAATGGACAATTAACACATTCGACTTTAAGAAAAAAAATTCAAAAAGAAGAGAAAGATTCCTCATTTTCTTCCGATGGGAAACTTTCTTTTTCCTTTTTTTTAAAATATTTTCATACTTGTTTTAAAAGAAAAAAAATGAATGCGTTTTTTTGTATTCTTTCTATTTTTTTCTGTCTTTTTACCATTGGATTTTCTTTCCTTTTGACACTGGAAGTCGAGGAAGAATTGAAAAATTCATTTACGACATTAATGGAAGAGGATCAAATTTTATTAAAAAAGGAAGATTCGGGTAAAACTTATGAAAAAATAACAATTTCCGAGAATGAAGCTCAGGATTTACTGCAAAATTTGCCTTCTTTTCACCGTTACGGATTTTTGTATCAGGGAGATTTTGAAAGTCAATTTCCAGATAAAAATTGTTTGATAATGGATGCAACGGAAACTATTTTCCATGAATTTGATCTGCGCACATTGAGTGAAACGATATGTATGGAAGATCTTCCTTTGGATGTGAAAGTATATCCTTATCGACCAAATTCTTTATTGCCGGATGAAGGTGTCTTAGGATTAAAAAGAAGTGATATTAAAAAAATATGCATGGCATTGAATCTTAAAAATACGGATGAATTTACTTTATCCAATTATTTATCATATCATTCGATTAATTTCAGCTTTTTCTTTGAAAACGAGCAATGGAATTATAGAAATGAAATTCCTTTCCGACTGAAAGCATTTTTTATTGTGGATGCACGACCGCTGATAGCACACACCAATCCATTTTTTACTACATATATTTTCGAAGAAAAAATGAAACTTCCCACTAGTGATGATTTAATTCGACAAGAATACTTACCTTGGACGATAAAGAAGGCAACATTCCTTCAAGCAGAAAAAGGAAAAGATGCCGATGCTTTAAAAGAGTATTTTCAAAGTGATTTTTACGCTCAATATGATTTATCAAAAAATACGGATGTCTCTTTTTCTCATCCGATTCTTAAAGAAAAAAATGAAAAATATATTGTTACTTATGCTTCCGAAGGAAAATTAACATATAAAGAAGCTTTGAAAATAGCGGAAAATAAAAAAGAAAATCTTTTTCCGATTGCACTTCCTTATAGCGTTTCCGAAGAAATTTTGGCAAGTGGATTTTTAAATACATTTTTCTTATCTGCGACGCAGGAAAATTTAAATGAAATTCAAACATATTATGATGATCAAGAAGAAAATATCGATCAAGTGGATATAACGAATTTTAATTTCGGTGAAAAAGTGGCGGCGGGAAATTTAATTTCTGCGGCACTAAAAAAGGGAATACGATTATCTTTTTCCTCGCCGCAATTGCTTTATGGAAATAAAGCGGATAATTATCATGAAATTGAAATTTCAACTTGCCTAGCAAAAAAATTATTTGGAGCACCAGAAAGAGCGATCAATCAAAGAGTATATAGTTCTTTTCATACATATAAAGAAAATAAAAATCAATTTATTTTTTCTTCAATGATTGTTTCCGGAGTATTTGAAGATAATAGTGAATTGATCGCTCAGGATCTTTTTTGGTATCCGATTTTATGTGCTTTGGATTTTGATTATGAATTAAGTGATATTCGTATATCTTCTTATTTAATGAAAAGCTCTTCTTCTCCTGCAGACTTAAAAAATCAATTTTCCGAATATCAATTTTCCAATCCTTTAGAAGACATTTTTCGAAGTATTGATCAAGTCTTGGAAATGTTACAGACAATTTTATTTGCTTTTACTTTTCTTTTGACCATGTCCTCTTTGGGTATTTTATTTTTAACAATACAAAGTGCACTAAAAGATGCGGCAAAAGAAATAGGATTATTAAAATGCTTGGGAGTGAAAAAAAGTTCAATCGGACTTCTTTATTTTTTTACGAATATTCTTTATTCCTTTTTTGGATTTCTTTCTTCTTTAGGCATTCTTATTTTTGTTGATAAAATAGTGCAGGTAGGATATTTCAATAAGCCGTTTGATTTTTCCTTGCCGGTACCGGTAATTGCGATTGTAAGTTTTGTTGCTTTTCTTTTATCTGTTCCTTTAACAATTCTTATGATTTCTTTTCCTTTAAAGAAATCTTCATTAAAATTATTGAAACAGTATTACTAAGGAAAATCTTGGATATTATAAGAATCTATGATAAACTTAACAAGATGATTTATTTCATAAGTCTTTAGCAACGAGGTGATATTACATGGGTTTGAAGGCAGGTATTATCGGATTACCGAATGTAGGAAAATCAACATTGTTCAATGCAATAACCAATGCACATATTGAAGCGGCAAATTATCCTTTTGCAACCATTGAACCGAATTCCGGAATTGTGGAATTAAAAGATGAAAGAGTCGATTGTTTAGCAGATATTTTTCACCCTCGAAAAGTTATTCGTGCAACATTTGAATTTATTGATATAGCAGGACTTGTAAAAGGAGCCAGTAAAGGAGAAGGCTTAGGGAATCAATTTTTAGCTAATATTCGGAATGTCGATGCCATTTGTCATGTTGTTCGTTGTTTTGAAAACCCGGATATTATACATGTGGAAAATAGTGTTGATCCGAGAAGAGATATTGAAATTATAAATTATGAACTGATTTTAGCTGATTTAGATACCGTGATAAAACGCTTGGGAAAAGTGGAAACAAAAGCAAGAACCTCCAAAGATAAAGCTTCGGTGGAAGAATGTACGGTATTGAATTTATTAAAAAAACAATTGGAAAACGGCTTACCTGCGCGAGGAATAGAATTTACGAAAGAGCAAAAAACTATTTTGAAGTCTTATGGTTTGCTTACGATGAAACCGGTGATTTATGTGGCAAATGTAAGCGAAGAAGATTATAGTAATTTGGAGCAGAGTAAAAACTATCAAATTGTAAAAGAAATTGCTCAAGAAGAACATGCGGAAGTCATCGCAATATCCGCGGCGATTGAAGAAGAACTTTCCAGTCTGGAGGAACAAGAAAAAATTGCTTACTTAAATGATTTGGGAATGTCCGAGACCGGATTAAATCGTTTGGTGGCAAGGGCCTATTCTTTGTTGTCTTTGGCTACTTTTTTCACTGTCGGGGAAGACGAAGTACGTGCGTGGACATTTTCCAAAGGCATGAAGGCTCCTCAATGTGCAGGGCTCATTCATTCCGATTTTGAGAAAGGATTCATTCGTGCAGAAACATATGCTTATGAAGATATTCGTGAATATCGGAGTGAAAAAGCTTTAAAGGAAGCGGGAAAAATACGCAGTGAAGGAAAGGAATATGAAGTTAAAGACGGAGATTGTCTTCTAATCCGCTTTAATGTTTCGAGTAAATAATTATGCGCATAGGTTTTGGAAGAGATATACATCGATTTGTTCCTAAAGGAAGACCTTTTCTTTTAGGAGGTGTTTCTATTCCTTTTGAAAAAGAGATAGATGCACATTCGGATGGTGATGTTTTACTTCATGCTTTGGCGGAAGCAATTTTCGGTTCTTTATCTTTAGGTGATTTGGGAACTTATTTTGACGAAAAGGATCCGAAAAGTGAAGGAATGAACTCAAAAATAATTGTAAAAAAAGCATTGGATGAGATGAAAAAAAGAAATTATCATTTACAAAATGTCGATATCAGTGTTGTCACGGAAAAGCCGCATCTCAGAGAATATATTTCCAAAATAAAAAATTCTTTGGAAAATATTTTGAATTTAAGCAAGGATTGTATTGCTTTAAAAGCACAGACAAATGAAGGTTGTGATGCCATCGGAAAAGGAGAAGCAATTCTTTGCTATGTTGTGCTTTTAATTGAAAAAGACTAACTTCTTTTCATATAAGGAAGAGAAGATTTTTTTGATAAAGTATTATATAGACAAAAGACATTCAGATTTTCGTTTGGAAGGAAAAAATCTAAATCTTTATTATCTAAATATTTTGCGATTTCATAAAAAATTTTTCTGGATAATGAAGCATCCTCCATTTTTGAATTATCATCGGTACCGACATAAACACCGATGGTATATTCCGGAGAAAAACCCATAACCCACGAAGAAGATTCGGTAGATCCTGTTTTTCCGGCATAACGGGGAGAAATGTAATAATTTAATAAAGAAGGAGTACCATAGCTTTTTAAACCTTGGTCAAATGGTGCTCTTAATATATAACGAAGAATATCATTTTCTATACGCGAAAATATTCGTTTGTTCTGTTTTGAATTTGCTTGATATAAAAGATATGAGTCAGCGTATTTTATACTTTTTATAAAATGAGGTTTATAAAACAAACCACCGGATGCAATCGTATTATATATAGAAGTCAATTCTAAAGGTGTTAAAGAATTGCTTCCTAATGCTAAAGTGGGATTTTCAACATCGACATTTATTTGAAATTGCTCTAAAAGATGCTTTAAATTTTCACTACCGATATAAAGCATTGTTTTCATTGCATAGATATTGTCGGACATGGCAACAGCTTCCAACATCGTGATTTTGCGGTGTGCATAAATATCTCCCGCATTGGATACGGGATAATCTCCGTAGTTTTCAATATGAAAGGTGGTCTTTTCACTTGTTAATTCCGTTAAAGGGGAAAAACCTTTCAATAATGCGAGATAATAAAGCAAAGGTTTGATGGTACTTCCGATTTGTTTTTTCGAATGCAATGCTCGATTAAATGAGGAAAGCTTATAGTCTTTTCCTCCGATAAGGGCAAGAACCTTACCACTATTTACTTCCATGATACAGCAGGCAACATCATTTTTCCCGAGCGAAAAACTTTGAATGATTGTTTCGACTTTCTTTTGTAAGGTGGAATTTAAATATGTCGTGATGGTAATTCCATGGCGTAATTGAGCCTCTTTTACACAATTAAGGGATGCCATTTCCTCTTGAACGGCATCAAGATAGTAGGATTCTATTGGGGTTATTCCTTCCTTTTGATCTTCCAAATGAACATTATCTTCGAAAGATGCATAATAATCTTTTACGGATAGAACTTTTTTCGTCACTAAATTTTTTAATATTTGAGATGTTTTTTCTTTGGAGGCTTCCAAATTTATAAAGGGTGAATAAAGATTCGGTGCATTAATAATTCCGATAAGCATTGCCATTTCATAAATTGTGAGTTCTTTTAAATTTTTTCCGAAATAATAATTCGAAGCCGTACCTACGCCATAGATTCCATGTGCAAAGTAAACGGAATTTAGATAGTATTCCAATATTTTTTCTTTACTCAATGTATTTTCTAATTTTTGTGCCAAAAAAAATTCTTGAATCTTTCGTTTTAAGGTTCTCTCTTGATTTAAGTATAAAAGTCGAGCCAGTTGCATGGTAATTGTAGAGGCTCCTTGCAAAGAATTATCCGAAAAAATATTGTGAAAAAAAGAAGAAAATATTCTTCCGACATCAAATCCGGAATGGGTAAAAAAAGATGCATCTTCAATTGCCAGTAAATAATCGATGAAATTTTTCGGAATATCGTTATATTCTATATATTGAGCGGGTCGATCGTGTATCAAGGTAGTTATTTCTTTTTCCTCTTGATCGAGATAAGTTGTTTCATAGGGATGATCTAAAGATATGTCTTCCATGAAAAAATAAACCGCAAAAGGTAAAAAAACGATGCTTATACTTAAAAGGATAAGTATCTTTTTTTTATAAGACATATTGATCACCAATTATAGTTTTTTTCATTTTTTTCATTTCATGAAACTTTCTATAAGAAAATACTTTTGGCAGAATCTTTACAATAATGGGGAGTTTTATTATAATTTTAGCGAGGTAATTGATGAAGAAGATTTTTTGGTTTGTTCAACAAGCTCAAGCTCTTGGAGGCACGGAAATGGTTACTTCCAGTATCATTTCTTTTTTATCTTCGGATTATGATATTACGATGGTATTAACTGCAAAAAAACCACAAAAAATGGTTTATGCATTGCCTGAAAATGTGAAGGTAAAATCGCTTGATTTTCCTATAGAAACTGTTCAAATGGATAAATATATGGGGGAATTAAAAAAAGATCATCATTATTTTAAAATGTTTTCTTTGGGACTAAAAGGCATTTGGAATACTTTCATCAAACGTTTTTATGTGCGACATAAAATAAAAAAAATGACGACAAAAGAGGATATATTAATTGCATCCAGTTTTGATAATTACATCTTGATGCCCCGAGGAAGACTTGTTTATTTTCATTATCACTTTAATGCAAAAACATTTTTCTCTTTTGGCGATTTTTGGATGCGTCGCCTTATGCGAAAACCGAATTATTACATTTTTCTTACCGAAGAAACGATGCAGGCATTTTTAAAAAAGCGTCCACGATGGAAAGATCGAGTTTATTACATCTATAATCCGAGTCGTTTTGATAGAGAGTTACATGAAGATGTACATAAACCCATTCGCTTTATTTTTGTCGGTCGTTTGGCAAAACAAAAAAATCCGATGCTTATGTTGGAAAGTCTTGATATTGTAAAAAAGAAGAAAATCCCTTTTGAATTGCAAATTTTTGGTGAAGGTGTTTTAAAGGATAAAATGGAGCAGTATGTTCACGAAAAAGGATTAGACGATTGCATTTCTTTTTGCGGTACATCATCGCATGTGGAAGAGTACTTGAAAAATGCCGATCTTCTTTTGGTAACATCTTTTTATGAAGGATTTCCTTTGAATATTATCGAAGCCTCTTCTTTATCTTGCTATACTTTATCGACAAATTGGGGCGATGCTGTTAAAGAGGTTATCGAAGAAGGAAAAAACGGATCAATCATCGATTCGTTTCAGACGGAGAAATATGCTGAAGCACTGATACATTTCATTACTTCTGAGACTTTAAGTGAAAAGAAAAGAAAGTGTTATGAAAGTGCCAAACGTTTTGAAAAAGATACCATAAAAGAAAAATGGATGAATCTATTGGAAAATTCATCTTTTTGAGGACAATTATGAAAAAAATTTATTGGTTCATGCAACAAGCGGAGGCATTTGGAGGAATTGAAATGGTTACTTCCAATTTGATTTCGCTTTTAAATTCTCATTATGATATTACATTGGTGATGACTTCAAAAAAACCGGAAAAATTTCATTATCAACTTCCGGAGAATTTGAAAATCGTTTATCTCAATTATCCGTCCGATATTATTCAGATGGATAAATATTGGCGAATTTATAAAAATCAACACCGATATTTTAAATTATTTTGTTTCTTTTTTCGCATAATCTATCATACCATCTTAAAACGTTTTTATGTGCGACATAAAATAAAAAAAATGACGACAAAAGAAGATATATTAATTGCATCCAGTTTTGATAATTACATCTTGATGCCCCGAGGAAGACTTGTTTATTTTCATTATCACTTTAATGCAAAAACATTTTTCTCTTTTGGCGATTTTTGGATGCGTCGCCTTATGCGAAAACCGAATTATTACATTTTTCTTACCGAAGAAACGATGCAGGCATTTTTAAAAAAGCGTCCACGATGGAAAGATCGAGTTTATTACATCTATAATCCGAGTCGTTTTGATAGAGAGTTACATGAAGATGTACATAAACCCGTACGATTAATATCTATTGGCCGCTTAACAAAACAAAAAAATCCATTGCTTTTGCTGGAAAGTGTTTGTCTTTTAAAAGAAAAAAATATTCCGTTTCAACTGGATATTCTTGGAGAGGGTGAACTAAAAGAAGAAATGGAAAAATATGTACAAACGCATCATTTAGCATCTCAAGTTCACTTTCATGGTGCTGTCATGGATGTTTTAACTTATTTGCGAAATGCGGACATTCATGTTGCCACTTCGCTTTATGAAGGATTTCCTTTGAATGTTATTGAAGCCTCTTCTTTATCTTGCTATACCTTATCGACAAATTGGGGCGATGCTATAAAAGAAGTAATTTATGAAGGAAAAAATGGTACGATTGTTTCTTCCTTTTGTAAAGAAGATTTTGCAAAAGCATTGGAAGATTTGATTCTTTCCGAAGATTTGAAAAAAAAGAAAATAACGGCTTATGAAAATGCGGAGAGATTTTCGGGTAAGGCAATCGTGGATAAATGGAAAGAAATTTTAAAATAAGATTTTCTTTCAACATAGTTGAAAATGTCACGGAAATTCTTTTTTTTACATTGCAAACAATGTTTGAATCATGTAAACTTTTGAAAGGGGAATGAAAGGATGGAAAAAACCTCTGCTTTTCTACAATCCGAAGCGATTTATCTTGATGAAAAAGAGCCGACATTATGTCATTACAAAGGAATGGAAATGCCTTCAAAGGGTACATCGCGTCTCTTTGTTTTTAAAGAAGATAAATGGTTACGACGCGTGGCAATAAATTTTTCCGAAGATGCCGTGGAATTAGATGAAACATATGATTCCACGAACATAAAAATTCTTTTGAAAAAGAATGGTTGCGGAAATTTAAAATTATCCACTCAAGCAGATAATCGGATGGTGGAAACAGAAATTGTCTTGCAGGAATGTAAAGTTTTAACAGAAGGTCAAAACATAAAAATAAAATATGCGATGACGGATGAAAAAAATAAGATTATTTTTGCAAGAGTAAGAATTGAAATAGGAATAGGAGGACCGCATTTTGACAATTGAACAACAATTAAAACAAGCAATTCAACAAGCTTTTTTTGCCATGGGTCAAGAATTGAAATTGGATCAGATTGTCATTGAAAGATCCAAAGAAAAAATTCATGGTGATTTTGCTACTAATGTTGCTATGCAAATGGCGCGAATAATGAAAAAGTCACCGAAAAGTATTGCCGAAGAATTAATGCAAAGAATTAAAATTGCTTCCGTGGAAAGAATGGAAGTGGCAGGCCCCGGATTTTTAAATTTTTTCATCAAACAAGAATCCTTGAACTCCTTGATTCATCAAATTATTGAGGAAAAAGAGAAATATGGTTGTTCTGATTATGGAAAAGGGAAAAAAATCAATGTGGAATTTGTATCGGCGAATCCTACAGGCGATTTGCATTTGGGCCATACAAGAGGTGCGGCATTAGGTGATTCCATTTGTCGATTATATCAAGCAATCGGTTATGATGTAACACGTGAATTTTATGTAAATGATGCTGGAAATCAAATTCTTAATTTGGCTAAATCTATCGATGCTCGTTATCAGGAAGAATTTGGGAATACCGCAATTCACTTTCCGGAAGATGGTTATCATGGAGAAGATGTAAAAATGATTGCCCGAAAAATTAAGGAAGAAATCGGAGACAAATATCTTCATGGCGGTGAAGAAGCAATGGATTATTTTCGCAAAAGAGGAACAGAATTAGAATTAGAGAAATTGCGTAAAGATTTAGAGGATTTCCGCGTAACATTTGATGTTTTTTCTTCGGAACTTGCTATTCGTAACCGAGGTGAAGTTGATCAAATTTTGAAAAAACTGGAACCATATACTTATAATAAAGATGGCGCGGTCTTTCTGAAAACTACGGATTTTGGTGATGATAAAGATCGGGTGATTATCAAAAAAGACGGATCGTATACCTATTTATTACCGGATATTGCTTACCATAATAATAAACTTTCTCGAGGATTTTCTTTGCTCGTGGATTGTTTGGGGGCAGATCATCACGGATATATTTCCCGAATGAAAGCAGCATTACAAATATTGGGATATTCACCCGATATTTTGGAAATTGAATTAATTCAGATGGTTCGTTTATTTAAAGATGGTGCCGAATACAAAATGTCCAAAAGAACCGGGAATGCTATATCAATGCGTGAACTTTGTGATGAAGTCGGAGTAGATGCCGTACGATATTTCTTTGTCAGTCGCGCGGCAAGTTCCCATCTGGATTTTGATTTGGATTTGGCATCTAAGATGGAATCTTCCAATCCGGTGTTTTATGCACAATATGCTCATGCCCGGTTATCAAAAGTACTGGAAATCGGAAAAGCATATACCTTGGATTATGATGGGAAATTATTGCATGAAGAAAAAGAAAAAGAGTTATTGAAAATTTTGGAATTATTTCCGAAAGAAGTGGAAAATGCCGCCTTATCAAGAGCACCATACAAAATAACGAATTATATACAAAAATTGGCGACAGCAATTCATGAATTCTATACGGTATGTCGTGTCGTAGATGAAAACAATAAAGATCTTACTTCCAGCAGACTTGGCTTATGCAAAGCTGCCAAACAGGTAATGAAAAATGCCTTAGAACTTATCGGTGTTCATGCACCAGAAAGAATGTAACGGAGGATAAAAAATGGAAAAATCAAATTTAGATGTGGCATATGAAATTATGCAGAAAAGAACAACATCCATATCTTTTGCGGACTTGTGGAAAGAAGTTTGTTCTATTCAAGGATTTAGCGAAGAATTTGCCGAAAGTAAAGTAGGAAAATTCTACACCAATTTATTTATGGATGGTCGCTTTATTACTTTAGGTGAAAATGTCTGGGATTTAAGAGATCGTTATACTTTTGATCGAGTCCATATCGATATGAATGATGTCTATCATGATGATGACGAGGAAGAAAGCGAAGAAGAAGAAGATATGGATGAGGAATCAGAAGATTCCGGAGAAGATGATTTGGAAGAAGAAAAAGATAGTTCGGAAGAAAACTTATATAAAGAACAAAAAGAAGAATATTAATTTAAGCAACGTACTTTTTTACTACCTTGTAAATTTATAGGATTTTGCTATAATAAAAACATAGGATTGCTATTTATTTAGGAGGATAAGAAAATGGCGCTTGTTAATATGAAAGAAATGCTTATTAAAGCAAAACAAGGGAAATATGCAGTTGGACAATTTAACATTAATAATGTGGAATGGACTGCGGCAATTTTAGATAAGGCACAAGAGTTAAAAACACCTGTGATTTTGGGAGTTACCACCAGTGCCAGCAAGTATATGGGTGGATGGAATACTGTGGTCGGATTGGTCCGAGGATTGATTATTGATCATAATATTACGGTTCCTGTTGCTTTGCATGTTGATCATGGTGATAGTTTTGAATCCTGTAAAGCTGCAATTGATGCCGGTTTTACATCGGTTATGATTGATGCTTCTCATTTCCCCTTAGAAGAAAATATTGCAAAAGTAAAAGCGGTTGTAGAATACGCTCATGTACGCGGAGTTTCCGTTGAGGCCGAATTGGGTCGTGTCGGAGGGCAGGAAGATAATGTTGTGGCAGAATCGATGTATGCTGTCCCGGAAGAATGTATTCAATTAGTTCGGGAAACCGGTGTTGATTGTTTGGCCCCGGCATTAGGAAGTGTACATGGTCCTTATCACGGAGAACCGAAACTCGGTTTCAAAGAAATGGAAGTTATCGGCAAAACATGTGGAGTTCCTCTTGTATTGCATGGCGGAAGCGGAATACCGGAAGAACAAATCAAGCGTGCTATTTCCTTAGGAACAGCGAAAATAAATGTAAATACAGAATCTCAACAAGCATGGACGGCAATTGTTCGTGAAGTACTTACAAAAGATGCCAAAGTTTATGATCCTCGTAAAATTATTGGCCCAGGAAAAAAAGGCATTGCGGAAGTTGTCGAAACAAAATGCAAAATGTTCGGATCGATAAATAAAGCCGAAGAATAAAAAAATGATGCGGGCCTGAAAAAGCCCGCTTTTTCATGAAAGAGGTATTTATGGAAAAAATAGCAGAAGAAATTTTAAAAGAAATTCAAAAAGAAAAAAAAATTACGATTTTCGGACATGTTTTTCCAGATGGTGATTGTTATGGTTCCCAATTAGGAATGAAATATGCTTTAGAAGAAAACTTTAAGGAAAAAAAGATCTATGCTTTGGGAACGGGATTTACGAAAATGATACCATTGCTTGGAGAAATGGATGTTGTATCCGATGAAATTATTGAAAATTCTTTGGCAATCGTTTTGGATTCTTCGACAAAAGAGCGTGTTGAGGATCAACGATTTTTGAAAGCAAAAAAAATAATTCATGTGGATCATCATACGAAAACATCGGAATTTGCCGATCTTTCCTATGTGAATGAGCAAATGGTATCCACGACGGAAATTTTAATTTCACTTTTTCAAATGTGGGGATTTACATTGACAAAAAAAATTGCTACTCCATTGATGTTGGGCTTAATTACGGATAGCGGTCGTTTTCTTTATTCACTAAGAAAAGAAAATTTTCTTCATGCTGCATATTTGATGAATTTTGATGTCGATGTTTCGAGAATTTACGATAGTTTATATGAAACATCGGAAGCAAATTTAAAATTAAAAGGATATTATTACTCTTCTTACAAAAAAGCAAATAACGTTTTGTATGCAATTTTTACGAAAAAGGATTTAAAAAAATTAGAAAAAACAGCACATGAAGCCGTCATCAATGTCAATCTACTTTCTTCCATTCAAGGATATCCGATTTGGGCATCTTTTGCCGAAAATGATGATGGTACGGTAAAAGCCGAATTTCGTTGTAAAAAAGAATTTGAAGTTGCGGAGATAGCTATATCTTATGGCGGTGGCGGTCATCCTTGTGCCTCCGGTTGCACCTTAAAATCTTTGCAGGAAATTCCTCAGGTGATTAAGCAATTGGAAAAATTAGCGAATCATGAAAAATTTTATGACGAAGTTTTAAAAGACATGATAAAAGCTTCAAAAATAGCCAGAAAAAAAATTTTGGAAGTCTATGCCACGGATTTTAATGTGGAAATCAAAGAAGATCAATCTCCGGTTACTTTGGCGGATAAAGGAGCCGATCAATTGATTCGGGAATATCTTCATAAAAAATATCCGAATTATGCTTTCCTTACCGAAGAAAGTATTGATGATAAAAAGCGATTGGAAAATGCGTATTGTTTTATTGTGGATCCCGTCGACGGAACACAAGATTTTGTAGCTAAAAACGGAGAATTCACAACCAATATCGCTCTTTGTTTCCAACATGAAATTGTTGCCGGTGTTGTTTCCATTCCGGTTTCCGGAGATATTTATTATGCTTCACGGGGAAATGGGGTATACCATCTTTTTCAAGATGGGAAACTTACTCCGATTCATGTTTCCGACAAATTAACGGATTTGACTTTATATGTTTCTCGTTTTCATGCCACGGAACATGAAAAAAAACAGTTGGAGAATTTTCCTCAAATTACCAAAATGGAAGCACATGGTAGTTCTCTTAAAGCTTGTTTTATTGCCGAAGGGAAGGGAGAATTGCATTATCGATTAAGTGCGGGAACAAAAGAATGGGATACAGCGGCCATTCAGATTATTGTCGAAGAGGCCGGGGGTTACTTTTTAAAACCGGATGGTACAAGATATCGATATAATCGGGAAGATGTTTATAATTGGGAAGGATATATTATCGTAAATCGCAAAGAAAATATTTTGATTAAATAATAAATTAAAAGAGATCTTCATACATTACTAGCATGAGGATCTCTTTTCTTACACGGACGACCATTACTTTATTTTTAATAGCGATTTCCAGCGCTTTTTTGCTAAAATCTTTTTCCGATCATTTGAAAGAAAAATATCAAACAATCGCAGTAATGCAATGTCAATCTTTCGCTACAGAAGCAATAACGAAGACAATTCAAAAAAATTTAAAAGAACAAGATGAATTTCAATCGAGTATTCTTCTTTATAAGGATGAAAATTTTCGTGAATTGAATGTTGCTTATATCAATTCTTTATTGAAAGATGTATCGAAAAATATTTATGAAACATTGACGGATATGGAAAAGGGAAAAGGAATTATTGATTCGGATTCTTTTTATCAGACCGGAATTGTAACCGAAATTCCTTTTTCTTTAATTTTCGATAATCCTTTTTTAGCCACGCTAGGTCCGACCATTCCTATTTGCTTTCGCTTAATGGGCGATGTAAAAACGGATTTAATCAGCAAAGTGTCTTCTTTTGGGCTTAATAATGGCCTTATTGAACTATTAATTCAAGTGGAAATTAAGAGCATGGTTTATGTTCCTTTACTTTCGACAAGTGAAATTATTCAAGTGGAATTGCCGATTTATTCTTCTATTCTAGAGGGAGAAATCCCTTCCATTGCTTTAGGGAATCATAGTATCGATGGAGTACAGCAAAGTATCTACGGGGAAAGTGTAACACAATTATGAGAGCATTTTTGTATGATAAGTATGGTTATTATCCCGAAGATGAATATGCCACTTCTTTTGATTATGTGGGATGGCATTTTCAATTGGAATTAACGGATCGTACGGAAATGGAAGTAAAAGACATGAAAGAATTCGCCAATCAAATTCCACTTTATTTTCCTTCCAAAGGAAGCGATATTCTGATTTCCAGAGACGGAAAATATATCAATGATTCGCAATATGGTCGAGTGGTTCTGGTTGCCACTAAAAATGAAACTACCAAGATAGACGAAATTTTACGATTTCATGAAAATTTTTCTTATATGGCACAAGGAAAAGAATTGAGAATCAGTCATTTAAAATCGGTATGGGAAAATAAAACCGATCGGATTGAAGAAAAAATTTTGCCGAAAATAAAAATAGATGATAAAACTTACCCATTATTAATAGAAAATTGTATACATGCTTCCGGACTTGCGGAAAATGCCATACAATATTTATCCGATACGATATATTATTACGGCGATATCGTAGAGGAAGTTACTTTAACGCATAAAAGAATGAGTGATCTTTCTTCTTATACTTTTTTGAATCCATTTAATTTTATTTTAGATTCCCCGGGGAGAGATTTAGCGGATTTAATTCGCTACCAACTCATATCTCCGGAACAACTTTTTTCTTGCTTGTCACATTATTCCATGAATCCTACTTTTGCCAGTTTACTTTTGGCTCGACTGATATATCCGACGGAATTATACGATATGTTAGAGGAATATTATTTAATAAAACAGGATATATCTTCGCAAACCATCGAATATTACAAAAAGAGAAAAGAAAAGGTAAAAAGAATAAAAAAAGTCCATGACGGACTAGTGAAACAATATCAAATTCGGCCGATTCCTTGGCTTGAGAATGAGTTACTTTAAAGGCTTTTCGTCTACCGTTTTCACTGCAGTAACTCCCGGAACTTCCTCCATCAATATAATGCCGATGCCATCGGATAAAGTGGAGTCAATCAAAGAGCAACCTTCGCAGGCACCATGCATTTTTACATAAACCACGCCATCCATAAAAGAATCAAATTCCACATCTCCGCCATCACGTTGAATAAAAGGGCGAATTTTATCTAAAGTACGAATTATTTGTTGCTCAATTGTCATAATTACCTCCAAGGATAGTATTGCTACTTTAAATAAAAAAAATAGCACGAGGCTAAAGATTGGTGCCCAGGACCAGGGTTGAACTGGCACGATCTTACCGATCGCAAGATTTTAAGTCTTGTGCGTCTACCTATTCCGCCACCCGGGCAATAAGATGGTGACTCCTACGCGATTCGAACGCGTGACCCCTTGATTAAAAGTCAAGTGCTCTACCAGCTGAGCTAAGGAGTC
>CANRDP010000003.1 GCA_947629415.1 uncultured Bacilli bacterium | reverse complement strand
AATTTTTTTTATTTTTTCAACTCATCTTTGAGTTCTTTTTTTGTCTTTTTCATTAAAATACAATTTCCTAGTTAAAGAAAAAATCTGAGTATAACAACTCAGAAGATTTCTTTATTTTATTTCCGGTAAAGAAACATTATTTTCACCATCAAAATGAAATACATATTTATTTTTCCCGCCATATTGCGTAATCGTGGTAAAATATACTTCGGCATATAGCAAATCCAAATGCGGTAATTTTTCGTCCGATGATTTTACTTTCCATTTTCCGTCAAGAATACTATATGTATACTTCTTATAACAATCCTCTGCAGTAAAAACTTTCTTTTCCAATGCATCAATATTTTTCTTCATAATGGCATAATGTTTTCTTAAATATTTACATCCTTTTTCCAATTGTTTATTGGATTTAACAGCATTATCATAATATTCCTTATTCGATGGATGATCAATTTCGAAATTATTTGATTTGATTTCAAGGTTGACATGATCAATTACCTTATTGAATTTTTCCAGAATTTCATGTCGCCATACGCGAATCATAATCGGAGCCACTCTCCATCTTGTGCCACTATCCACAAAAACAGAAGAATTATTTGTCACCGTATTTTTTTGTTTGTTCTTTTCGTTTTTCAAATATTTTTGAACTTCTTTCCGTTCTTTTTTCTCTTCTTCGCTTTCTTCATCATATTCTACACATTTATTACTTAATCCGGAAAAATACTCTTTTCGATTTGAAAAGAGTTTTACTAGCGCCGGAAGGAAGAAAACAGCAAGATTAAATATATTGAAAATCGTTACCAAAACAATATGGACAACGACATTCATATGAACATTAATAAACCATAAGACAAAAATAAGACCGGCAATATCAAAAAGCAAAGGAACAAGATAAAGAGCATAATAACTATCCTTTTGATCCGCATCCGCCATTTGATAGAAAGATAAAATCAAAAAGAAAGCAGCAGAAAGATGCAATAATAATCCTTCCTGATACGAAGAATTTATATAAGAATAAAGGATAAATCCAAGAGCTGCCGCAATATTGATGCCATCCCAAATAAGATACAGGATTTTATTTCTCCAAGCGAGCATAGCAAAAAGAAAAGAAAAATAAACTACCATACCGAAAGTACTGAGAGCATAAATGCCATAAGGAGTTTCGAAAGTAGATGTCCCGATGATAAGAAGAATAATGACAGGTATCAATGAAAAAATCGTTGAAGTAATCGCAACGGATAAATTGACACTTTGCTTCTTTTTTTGAACGTGTTGTGCCATAAGTGTTGACCTCCATTCTTTATTTTATTTATTTTTTTCCTTCGGAAATTATGTATCAATTATAATCTTTTGCTTTTGAAAGTGTCAAGAAATCACCTTATATCTTCCTTTTTCACCGAATAAAATCTTTTTTGTTTCTTTCCTATTTAAAAAGAAAAGAAAATCCGCTTTTCTTTCTGCTTTACCCTTTCGGTAGAAATGTGATAAAAAAAGATTTGCAATCCCTTTTTTTCCATGCTATATTATTTAGGTACGAAATGCCATGAAGGAGGTAGGAAGATGTCCAGAGTTTGTCCATTAACAGGAAAACATCCATTAAGTGGAAATAAAAGATCCCATTCTCTTATTGCCACACGTCGTAAGTGGAATGTTAATCTCCAATCGGTCAAAGTAAATATTGACGGTCGCGATGTAAGACTTAAATTATCGGCGCGGGCGATCAAAACATTACGAAAAGCGGAAAAAGCCGCAAATTAAAAAGAAAAATAAGGACGGAAGTCCTTTTTTTATTTTAATTTCCACTCCATTCACTGACGAAACGAAAAAGCAAGAAAAGGAAATTGGTAAGAAAAAGCGCAAAGAAAAAGAGCCATTCTCTTAAAGCCAGTGCATTCCATTTTCCACGCACATAATTTATTTTTCCGTCTTCGGTTTCTACTTTTTTCATTGCAGACCAAGAAAGCAAATCTTTTAGAAAAAGACTGATGAGTTCCGCAAAAAATACGAAAGAAAAAAGGACAATACCCAAAACGAAGGAAGTATCGCTTCTTAAAATATAAAAAACACCGGATAAATTACTCAAGCATTGCACCGCAAGAAAAAAAGATGCAATCACAATATGTTTTTTCAAAGAACTTGCCGGTTTTAAAATCATCAAAGGAAAAAGAAGAAGATCACTTATCATAAATAAAATTCCGAGAATATATGAAAAAGTCACCGGTACATGAATGGATGGCTCCAATAAGAAAAAATCCGCATGAAAAAACAAACCGGCACAGGAAAAAAGCGCTAAAGTAATTCGCCAATAAGGAAACGTTTCTTCGATTTCCAATTCACTGGGAAAAAATTTCAAAAAGGAATACTTTTCTTTTTTATAAAAATGATATGTTTTAAATCCTATGACAAGAATCAAAAGAAATAATACAAAAAAGACGAGATACGCGATGAAAAAACGCATTCTATACTCCTTTATCCCGAGATAAAACGACCAAAACACTTCCCTTATGGACCGTAAATAGCGATACTCTGGACTGAATGACATTGGAAATCGCTTTGACTTCACAGAAAGACAATTTCATTTTTTTCACTGGATATTTGGTATTTTCCATCGTCACGACAGCATTCGGAAATCCGAATAATCCGATATATGGATATTCTTCTTGAGATATAATATGATTTCCTTTTTCAAAATATAATATCCGATTATGAGCATCTTCAATTTGAAGATGTATTTTTCGATATTTTCTTAAGAGCAACAATAAAGCATGACTATGATCGTAACGTCCGTATAAAGATGCCAAGATCACGATTTCGCTTGCACCCAAATGATTGATGGCAAACTTCAATGCAGCCTCGGTATCCGATTCATCTTTTTCCTGCTTTAAAGTAATGATTTTTTCCGATGGTAATATTTTGGCAATATTTTCACGATTATACGAATCAAAATCTCCCAAAGCATAGAAAGGTTTTAAATTTTGTTTCAAAAGAATTTCATTCCCCTTTTCCACACCAATCATAGGAAAAGAAGCATAGGAAGAAACAAGGTTTTCATCCGCAGAACCCGTCACAAGAATTACTTTACTCATATCGTTTCACTCTTTCTATTTTATCTTTCATATTTCCTTCAAAAAGATAGCTCCCGGATACCAAAATATCCGCACCGCTCTCTATCAGAGAAAAAGCATTTGTATCGTTTACCCCACCATCGACTTCAATAAGAAAAGAAGCATGCATTTCTTCTCTTTCTTTTTTCAGATCCGCTATCCTTTGCAAAGCATTTTCCTGAAATTTTTGTCCCGAAAATCCGGGCATTACCGACATAACCAAAACAAGATCGCAATTTTTTAAATAAGGTTTTATTTTTTCTATCGGAGTAATAGGCATTAAAGACAATCCGGTTTTCACCTTCCGCGAATGAAGTTTCGCGGAAAGACTTGCAAATTCCTGTTGAGAAATGACTTCTTGATGAAAAGTTAAAAAATCACTCCCGGCATCAAGAAAAGAAGATACAAAACGCAAGGGATTCTCTAACATTAAATGAACATCCAAAGGAAGTGAAGTTCCCTTTTTTATCGCTTTGACAAAATCAGGTCCAAAAGCAATATTCGGTGCAAAATGACCGTCAAAACAGTCAATATGAACATAATCTGCGCCACTTTGTTCCATTTTTTTTAATTCCTCACCAATATGAAGTAAATCACAGGAAAGTAATGAAGGTGCTATTTTAATCATTTCGTATACCGATCCTTTCTATAAGGAAGACTTACCAATAATTTTTGATAAATTTCATAATCTTCTTTTAAAAGTATGCCACTTTGAAGTGCTTCATGAATTTTGCATCCTTTCTCGGATAAATGCAAACAATCGTGAAAATAACATTGTGATGCATAAGGTGCATAACCCGGATAGGTGTGTGCCAAATCTTCTTTAAAACAATTCAATTCCACACTGGAAAATCCCGGAGTATCACATAGAAACATATCTTGGAAAGGAATAAGTACACTGGAAGTCGTGGTATGCTTTCCTCGTCCCAAAGCTTTGGAAACTTCACCGATTCGTTGCGAAGCATTGGGAAGCAAAGCATTTATCAAGGACGATTTACCCGCACCGGTTTGGCCAAGAAAAGCAATGGTGCCGTGCAAGGTTTTAAAAATTTCTTCTTTTCCTTTACCATTTCTATCGGAAAAGAAATAGACATCATATCCCATATTTTCATACCCTTCTTTTAACGAAGTGTATTCTCCTTCCACCAAATCCGTTTTGGTAAAAATAATGGAAGTTTTTACCGAATATCCGTTTAAAAAGGATAGAAAAATATTCAATAATTCTCGGGAAAAAGAAGGATTTTTCAACGATTGAACCACGAAAGCATGATCCAAATTACTGATAAGAGGACGCTGAAATTCGTTTTTTCTTGGTAAGATTTCCATAATAATTTTTTTCTCGGGATCGAATTTTACAAAATCCCCGACACAAGGTTTTAATTTTTTTGATCGAAAAATACCTTTGGGAACACAAAAATAAATTTGTTTCTGATAATATACACCGAGCAATCCGCCGGTAAAAGAAAGAACTTTGCCTTCAACAATCATTTATCGATTCCTGGAGAAAAGTCGCTCAAAAAAAGATCTTTTCTTAATTAAGATGGGTTCCTGACGAATTCGATCCAAATCTTTTCGCATATCAAAAGCAGTCGCATAGCGCTTGGATAAATCTCTGGCACAAGCCTTTTGAATGATTTTATCGATTATTGTCGGAGTCTTGGAATTGAATTTTTTAGCAGACGGAAATTTATCATTTGCATGTTTCCACGCAACCGAATAAGCATTCTCATCGTCAAAAGGAACGCGACCGGTAATCATTTCAAAAAAAGTGACTCCCAAAGCATAAATATCCGATTGCGGTGTGGCTTGTCCTCCTTTATAAATTTCCGGAGCCAAATAATGTACCGAACCCACAACCACTTCGGAACGAGTAAGACGTGCACTCGGGTTTTGGAAAGTAGCAATTCCAAAATCTCCCAATTTCACCGTACCATCGGGTGTAATGAAAACATTCTGAGGTTTAATATCCCGATGAATCACGCTATGTCGATGTGCATCCATCACCGCAGAAGTAAGCCAATACATATATTCCACCGCTTCCAAAAAGCCGATTTTTCCCATTTTGGTAATTCGTTCTCTTAAAGTTTCACCGGAAACCAATTCGTTTACCATATAAGGTCTTCCTTTATGCGTTCCAAGATTAATAACTCGAACAATATTCGGACTTGATAAACTTGCCGCAGCACGGGCCTCACGTTCAAAACGAGTCAAATTCAAAGGATTTTTCATCGTTTCTTCCCGAATAATTTTAATTGCCACATTCTTTTTGGTAATCATATCGTAAGCTTCGTAGACAAGAGCCATACCTCCTTCACCGATTAACTTATTGATACGATAACGTTCATCCAGAATATCGCCAGTTTGAATTTCATTACTCATTTTTCCACCTCACATATCAATACACCGATATTATCTTTCCCACCGTTTTTATTTGCCATATCAATCAATTCTTGTGCAAGAATTGCCAAAGGCGCGGATTTTTTTAAGATTTCTTCCATCTCTTCTTTTTTTACCATAGTATATAATCCGTCCGAACAAAGTAAGATACGCTCATAAGGATCTTTCCAAAATGTCGGTGTTACCGAAAGTGTCGGATAAACTCCCAAAGCATTTGTCAAAATATTTCGTTTAGCATGTGTTTCCACATCTTCTTTTTTTATTTTTCCAGATCGATATAAAAAATTTGCGTAGGTTTCATCTTCGGTTACTTGTGTCAATTTTTTATTTACATAAACATAACCTCTGGAATCGCCGACATTTACAAAAAGTGTTTTATCGTTACTGATCAATACACCGACGCATGTTGTTCCCATTCCATGCATATTTTCCTGTTTGGAAGCAATTTTATTCACATGATTATTGGCATTTCGTATGGTAGTGATGAACCAATGTTTCATTAAAAAATTGTTGGTAAACGGATTATTCCGTTTCAAAAACTCTTGTTTAATAAAATCCAAAGCCAATTTACTGGCAACATCACCTTTTTGATGGCCACCCATCCCATCCAATAAAAGAAGCAAAATATCTCCGGCATTATTTTGGCAAGCATAAGCATTATCTTCATTGATTTTTCTTATTCTTCCAATATCGGTCTTATAATAAAATTGCCATGCTTTCATTTGCATATTCCTTCACTTTTTGCTCTCAATTGACCGCACGCGGCATCAATATCACTGCCGAATTCTTTGCGAATCGTTACATTTACTCCGTTTTTCACCAATCGATCCATAAATGCCTTTACACTTTTATCCTCTGCTCTTTTAAAAGAATTTTCTTTTACTTCATTATAAGGAATCAAATTGACATAGGCAAAGGTAGGAGCAATAAGTTTTGTCAATTCATCCGCATCTTGCATCGAATCATTTACATTTTTCAATAAAATGTATTCATATGTCACCCGACGACCGGAATTTTGAATATAATCTTTTACCGCGGCAATCAACTCTTTTAAAGGATAAGCACGATTGATGGGCATCAGTTTGGAACGGAGTTCATCATTTGGGGCATGTAAAGAAATAGCTAAATTAACTTGCAAACCTTCTTTTCCGTATTGTCGGATTTTTTCGGGAATACCACAGGTAGAAACCGTGATATGTCGTGCTCCGATGGCCAATGCTTTCTGATCATTGATAATACGGATAAAAGAAATCACATTTTCATAATTATCAAATGGTTCACCGGTCCCCATCACAACCACATGTGTGATTTTTTCCGCTTTTCCTTCTTCTTTTAAAAGATCATTTAAAACAAGAATTTGTCCGACCATTTCTTCGATTTTTAAATTACGTACTTTTTTCAAAAGCCCGGAAGCACAAAACGTACAAGACATGTTACAACCGACTTGACTGGAAACACAAGCAACATTTCCGTAATTATATCGCATTAAAACCGTTTCCACTTTTGCCCCGTCACTCATTTCAAGTAAAAGTTTTTTCGTACCATCATTGGAATTTTGTTCCAAAAAAATTTTCGGTTTCTCAAGGCAATATTTTTCTTTCAAAACAAGACGAAAAGAAAGAGAAACATCCGTCATTTCATCAAACGATTTTGCTTCTTTTTCATAAATCCAAGTAAAAAGTTGCTTGGCACGATAGGACTTTTGTCCTTCTTGTATCATCTCTTGTTCCAGTTGAATCAATGTTTTGCCATAAAGGTTAGTTTTCATTTTTTTCTTCAGTTTTTTTCATTTTTGCATAATAGAAACCATCGGTAGGTCCTTCAAAGGGAAAAATTTGTTTTTCTTCGATCAGTTCAAAGTTTTGATTCTTTTCCAAAAATTCATGAATAATATTTTCGGATTCTTTTTTATTCAAAGTGAAAACAGAATATAAAAGTATTCCCTCCGGTTTAACAAATTGTTTTGCTTCCTCAAGATATTGTACTTCTTCTTCAATAATTCCATCTAAATCCCCGCGTTTTAAAGTCAATAATACATCCGGATGTTTTCTTACTAAACCGATCTCGGAAGATTTCGGAACGACTAGAACCTTATCCATAGTATTCGGCTCAACATGAGTAATCAGTAATTTGGCATTGGATTCAAAAGGTGCAACCGATTTGACTCCGAAACGTCTTGTTAAATTCTTCGCCGCTTCTAAAGCAATCAAATCACTACATGCCGCATTTACTTTTCCCATATCATTCATCCGCAAACAAGCATCTAGAGCCATAATTCCACGGCTGTCATCAATGCACAAGAGATTTTCTCCTTGCTGGGGATCTAATAGATTGATGAGCATTTGTTCTGCTTCATCTTCCACAAAAATTTTATTGGATTTAAATAAAGATTGCTGAATAATTTTTTCTTTTCCGAGATAATTATATGCTCTTGAAGAAAATTTTGTTTTGCTATATAAAGTTTCATCCAACTCTTCATTTTTTAATTTCATATCATTTGTATTAATTACAATCGGCATACCATGACGAGAAGATGCCGCGCTGCGAAAAGTATTCTTTACGCCGAAATGTTTAAACATCATTTTGACAATCCACTCCGGATAAGAATATTTGAGCGATACTTTTTTGGAAATTACCTCCTCCACACGACTTGGCAAATCCATAGGATGATCTCCAATAGTTGAATAAATTTGTTTGATCTGATCTAAAGAAATTCGTAAAGGTAAAGAACCATATTCTTCTTCAAAGAATTTCATCACCAAATCAAAATCGACATTTTTCACATAATGAATAAAGGCAAGACCCAAAATCAAAACATTGGTTTCTTCGGATTCCAATTCGATTTCCTGGGCACCTTTCCGAACTTCAAATCGTAAAAAATAATACTTGTTTACCGCGGATTTCAATACATCTCGAAGAAGTGTCGTATCTTCTGAGGATAAACCCGCATTGGGAATGGAACGATTCATAATCGTTACGAAAGTTTCCTCTTTACTCATGATTCGGCTTAAATAACCATAAGCTTGTTCAAGTATAGCCATAATCGCATCACCTCGCAGTTTCCATAATAATACACGTTCATTGTCGTATCATAGAATGATTTCCCTTTCCAAATGGCTTTAAATTGGAAGAATGGAAGTAAGTAAGTTTAAGAATGTTTAGAATGATTACAATGTTCACAACTGCAATCATGCTCTTCTTCTTCGTCAAATTCATTTTCCGGTTCTTTTTCACGATTCGCAAAATCTTTGAAAATATCTCCTTCATAAATTTCTTCATTATCCTCATAATCTTCGTCATCTTCAAGATTCACCAAATTTGTTTCCGAAAGATAAAGAGGATAATCCGGATGAATTCTTTCGTAATAATGCGAAGATTCAAAATAAAGAAAATATAACCGAGTATGAATGGCATATTCTTGCATGTATTTCAAAAGATATTTCGCCACATTTTTTTCTAATGGTTCATATTTTTTTTCTGCTTCCACGCGAACAAGAATTTGGTAAGATGTCTGTTCTACTCCGTCATGATATAGGAAAGATTCTTGAGCACTAACAATAATTTCGTCTTCATGAACTTCATAAAGTTTCGCCAATGAAGAAAGCATCCCTTTTTCAATTCGGGAAGCTAAATAAATGTCTTGGCCGATTAATGTTATGTTGATCATATTTTTCTCCTAATCATCCTAATAATAGAGTACTATATACGATTTTTCATTTTAATGCAAATAAAAAAGAAAACTTTTAAGGAAAAGACCGTCTTCTTCCGACGGCCTTATTTTCTTTTTTTATTGTGGTTGTTTACCTATATATGCGAGAATTCCACCATCCACATAAAGAATGTGACCATTCACGAAATTTGAAGCATCGGAAGCAAGAAAAACCGCAGGTCCTTGCAAATCTTCCGGTGTACCCCAACGTTCTGCCGGAGTCTTCGCAACGATAAAGGAATCAAACGGATGACGAGAACCATCCGCCTGACGTTCTCTTAATGGTGCCGTCTGAGGTGTTGCAATATAACCGGGACCGATACCATTGCATTGAATATTATATTGTCCGTATTCCGAAGCAATATTTTTCGTCAGCATTTTCAATCCGCCTTTTGCCGCGGCATAAGCGGAAACGGTTTCACGGCCTAATTCCGACATCATGGAACAAATATTGATAATTTTACCATGACCTTTCTTGATCATTCCGGGAATTACTGCCTTGGCCATAATAAATGGTCCATTCAAATCGATATCGACAACTTGACGGAAATCCGCCGCAGACATTTCAATCATAGGAATTCTTTTGATAATTCCGGCATTATTGACCAAAATATCAACTGTTCCAACTTCTTTTTCTACTTTGGCAATAAATTCTTTTACTGCATCTTCATCGGTTACATCACAAATGTATCCGTGTGCTTCAATGCCTAATTTTTTATATTCGGCAACACTTTTTTCGATTAATTCCGGTTTGCGATCATTAAAAACAATTTTCGCACCCGCTTCGGCAAGAGCAGTTGCAATGGCAAATCCAATACCATAGGAACCACCTGTCACAAGGGCCACTCGCCCATCCAATCGGAAATCATCCATTTTCATAAAAAATATCTCCTTTTTATCTAATATTTATTTTACCATGTTTTGCAAAAAAATAAAGGTGTTTTTTTAGTAATTACTCATGAAAATTAAAAGAATATACAAAAATATGTTTTTCATGCAAAAATCATCAAAAACAAACTTTTTTTAAACTAAACCAAGGATTAGGGCACTATATTTTTGGTTTTGAAAATCAAAGGCATTTAAAAAAACATCAACACTTTGAAGTAATTATTAAACTTTAGGTTCTTGTAAATCGTTCATCAATTCTTTTGATGACATCGCTGATAACAGTAATGAGAAACTTTCAACTGGTTTTTGTTTGAATCTTTTTTGAATCAATATCTATTTCGTATCTTGAAAGATTACATTAGTAAATTTATAAAAAGTTACAAGAATATTATTAATAATAGTAGAATTTTAGGGGATTTTATCTTCAACATGAAATACATAATTTCCTTTCTTCTAATAATCAGTTCCGAGGTTTTGACTTGAGTATGTAAATCATCATCCGCGGGAATAATTTTATTATTCAAATCAAGATAAGTAAGAATATGAGTAGCCGCGGGAATTTTGCTTTCTTTTAAAGAAATAGGATTAGAATATAAGCAAATGGAGCTAAAGACATCGTAGATGTTTAGTGTAGCAATATTTCCGCGTGGTTTAATAGATAACAAAAATAAAGACAAAATATTAAAATTGCTAAGCAACAAAATCCAAAAGTCTTTCAATGTAAGTTTGATAAAGCACAAATAAAGTGGTTATATGAAGAAATAAAAATATAAACAATTGTTCAAATCTATCTTAATTTTCTTAAAAAAGCTTGCAAAAACAATAGAATTCAAGAATATTGTTTAATTCCACACCTCAATATAATTTTCTCGCTTTTGTATCAAAAGTGTGTTACATTTCTATTAGTGAAGTACAAGTTTTTCTTTTGAAAATATGCAAGGTACTCATATGGAGAAGGATATGGTAAGAAGAATTTTAAACAATCCAGAACCTAGCATTTTGATGAATTCAATGCGTTCTATTGGGTATAGTTTTGAAACCGCGGCCGCAGATATTATTGATAATTCCATTTCTGCGCATGCAACAGAAATAAAAATATTTACACCCATTAATCCTAACGATATAAGCGTTGTTTTTTTTGATAATGGGGATGGTATGAATCGTGATGAATTAATAAATGCAATGAAATATGGATCAAAAAAAGAATATAATAGCGAAGATTTAGGAAGATTTGGACTTGGTTTAAAATCCGCTTCCCTATCTCAATGCAGAAAATTAATTGTAGCATCAAAAAAGAATGAAATAATTTCTGTTTTAATGTGGGACTTAGATTACGCTACAAAAGAAAAAAGTTGGTGTTGTCTAGAATTAGACGAAGATGAAATCAAAAAATTACCTAAAATTGATATGCTAAATGATTTAAAAAGTGGAACTTTAGTTATTTGGCAAGAATTTGATATTATCAGCAAAAAGAAGGACGGACTTATTATTCCAGCACTTCAAGAAGAAGTAGAAAATATGGAACATCATATCGCATTAGTCTTCCATAGATTCTTAAACAAGCCCTTTTCTCCGCTAAAAATTTATATTAATGAAGATAAAGTTAAAGGATTGGATCCTTTTTTAGAAAATCACCCAAAAAGCGATATATTCAAAGAAAAATATATAAAGTATAATGGTAAAAATATTAGAGTTCAACAAGTTATTCTTCCCCATACTACGGATTTATCCGACGAAGACATTGAAAAATTAGGAGGAATAGATTCTTTTAGAAAAGGACAAGGATTTTATATCTACCGAAATAATCGATTAATTACCTATGGAACATGGTTTAAATTAGCATCTACAAACTTAAATTCTGAACTATATAAATATGGAAGAATAATGGTAGATATCCCAAATTCCTTAGATGAAGAATGGGGTATCGATATTAAAAAACAAAATGCTAATATTCCAATATCATTTTTACAACATTTAAAAAAGGCTGTAAGTGATGTACGAACTAAATCTGAAAGCAAAAATTCTAAAAGAGCTCGCCTAAATTTAGAAAAGGATGACAATAAAATTTGGAATAAAAGACTAAATAGGGAGCAAAAAGAAATGTTTTTTATTAATACAGATTCTAATTTTGTAAAGAATTTTATCAATGATTTTGAAGATAAAGATAAAGCAAAAATAATTCGTTTATTGGATATTATTTCATCTTCTATTCCCTATAATGATATTTATAATTCAATGTGTAATAGAAAAATAGACTTAGAGCAATCACAAAATGCTTTAGACTCTATCATCATAGTAGGAATAAATCAAATTAACTATTTTAGACGCAAATTTCAATTTGATGATGAAAAAATATTCGAATTATTAAAAACTTATGAGCCATTTAATAACGAAAACATTCTAGCGTTAATTAAGGAGAAACTCTATGAATCAAACTAAAGATGAAATTTTTGATATTTATATAAAAGATTTTAAAACACAATGTGATGTACAACAAATGTGTAATCCGAATTTTAGAATTACGGAAGATTTTATTAAAAATTGTATAGAGCAATCGCATAATCGATTTTTTCAAGAGCTTCCAAATTTTGTCTTAAATGAAAAGGAAAAGAATTATCTTTTAAATAAAATCAAATCCCTATATTCTGTTTATCAAGAAGAAGGAAGTATTATTCTAGGTGACTATGAGCATGATGACAAATGGTATGAAAATTTAAAAAATTCTAAAGATTTTAATCCTTATTATTGGGAGAGATATAAGAATTATTTAACGAATAAACCAAATTTTACAGATAATGTCATTAACACTTTAGATAAAACATTATTCACTTTGATGTCACATTTAGGTAATCCCAATGAAGATGCTACATTTTCAGTAAGAGGTTTAGTTGTCGGTGATGTTCAATCAGGAAAAACATCCAACTACATCGGATTAATAACAAAAGCCGCAGATGCTGGATATCGAGTGATTTTTATTTTAACTGGAACAATTGAAAGCCTAAGAAGACAGACTCAACAAAGAGTTGAAGAAGGATTTATTGGTTGGGATAGTTTAAATGGAGTTGAAGTTGGTGTTGGAAGAGGTGAAAAAACACCAAAAGCCTTTACTAGCAGAGGAAAAGATTTTGTGAGTACTGATGATCAAAATACTACATATAAATTAAGTAATTACTCTTCTGAACCATTAATTTTTATTCTTAAGAAAAATGTCAGTGTTTTAAGAAAAATATATTCATCATTGAAAAGAATTAACACTTATCCAGGTCAAGAAACAATTAATTACCCTGCATTAATCATTGATGATGAAGCAGATAACGCATCGATTAATACAAACAAAGAGGATGAGGATCCTACAAAAATCAATAAACATATTAGAAAAATATTATCTTTATTCACAAAAAGCAGCTATGTAGGATTCACCGCTACCCCATTTGCTAATGTGTTCATTAGTTATAGTGAAGAAGATGAAATGAAAAAGGATGATTTATTTCCAAAAGACTTTATTTTCGCACTAAATGCACCAAGCAATTATTGTGGACCTAGAAAATATTTTGTTGAATCCAATAATAACATTCGCTTTATAAAAGATTATAACGATGAAATTTTTCCCTTAAAGCATAGAAAAGAATGGGATGGTGCTAAACTATTTGATTCTTTTTATGAATCAATTCGAACATTTCTTATTGCTAATGCTATAAGAGATTTAAGAGATATCAATAAAAACACACATCGTTCTATGTTAATCAATATGTCAAGATTTATTAAAGTACAAGAAGTTATTTGTGATATAGCTAAAGATTATTATGTTCAAATCAAACGATCAGTTAAACAAACATATAAACTTCCAATGAAAATAGCTTTAACTAATCAAAATATTAAGGATTTACAAGATACTTTTAATGTGCATTTCTTAAAACAATTAGATATAGATAATATTGATATTACTTGGGAGAAAGTTTTTGGACAATTATATGAATCTATAGCTAAAATCGAAGTCATTGTTGTAAATTCATCTAGAAATTCATCTAAATTAAATTATAATGAAGCAAAAAAAGGACTAAGAGTAATTGCAGTTGGAGGATTAGCACTTTCTAGAGGCTTAACTTTAGAAGGGTTAATGACAAGTTATTTTTATCGAAACACCTCTACTTTTGACGTGCTAATGCAAATGGGTCGATGGTTTGGTTATCGAGATGGATATGGGGATTTATGTAGAATTTGGGTTAGTGAAGATTCCTATAATTATTATCAATATATTAATGAATCTATCGAGGCATTAAAACAAGACATTAAAACTATGAGTGAGGAAAAGAAAAAACCTATAGAATTTGGTATTCGTGTATTAAATGAATCTGTTGATTTAGGCATCACTGCAGCTAATAAAATGAGAAGCACAAAAGTAAAATCAGTCATTAAATCATTTTATGGAAGTTTGTTTGAAACGCCCTATCTCACAAGAAATCTAGATGAAAATGAATTTAATATAGAAAAAACGTTTGAATTTTTAAATAATATCGATATTTCACAAAAAGATGATAACATTAAAAATCATCCCTATTTTAGAAATATCTCTTTTAGATTTGTGAAAGAATTAATCGATTCAGTAATCATTCCTAAAGAAGGAAATACTTATTTTGATCAAGAGCAAATCAAAGGGCTTTTATCAAAAGAGGAGCAAAACCTACCTTTTTTTGATGTTTTAGTCATCGGAGGTGATGCTTCTGAAAAATTTAAATTTGAAAATTTAAAAATCGATATCCCTCTTGTTGGTAGAATTTTTGATGTTCGTGAAAACTGCATTAGAATGAGTAGACATAGACTTAGACTAGGTGGTAGGTCGGATACTAAATATGGAATAAAAGAAGAAGAGATTCCTTTAACTCATACAAAAGCACAAGACTATTTAATCAAAGGAAGAAATCCCTTATTAATTATTTATTTCATTCATCCTAAACGTCCTAAAGGGATAGATGAAGAATTATTTGTGTCCGATAAAAATTGGTTGGATGAAGGAAAAGATATAATTAATTTATTAAATGAATTAAAAACACGCAAATATTCATATCTAGTTGGATATGCTATTGGATTTCCACAAAGAGATAATGATGCAACAAAAAAATCAATTATATATACCGTGAATAGAACTGTAGATTATTATGATAAAGATCATGAAAATCAGTCCGAGGAAGAATAATATGGAATTAGAAAATATTAAAGCTAAATTAGAATCTATTAACCAAAATTCAACTTATATTAGAGTTAGTGAAAGCCATCCATTAGAGTTATATTTAGGCAAAAATGAAAAAGGATATTTAACTTTAAGATATAATGGGAATTTTGTTCCAACAAAAGTTTTAAGCACTAATTTTATCGAAATCAAACAAATTAAAACAAGTCAAGGTAACTCCATTTTATTTTCCTTTAATTCGGAAGAAAATAATTCCCTGTTTTATCATTTTTGTGAAGATATTATCACTGAAACAGAAAAATTTACTGGAGAAAACGATAATGGTTATATGGAAATTATTAATCGCTATAATCAATGGAAAAAGATGTTTACAGGAAATAAAAAAATTTTATCTGAAAACGAAGTCATTGGTCTAATCGGTGAGTTGATGTTTCTAAAAGAATTTATCTTTAAAAACTATAATATCACTGACGGTCTAAATGGTTGGAGTGGACCAGAACCCACACATAAGGATTTTTCAATTAAAAACGAATGGTATGAAATAAAAGCAATTAGCACATTTAAAAATACTATTACCATTTCTTCTTTAGAGCAACTAGATAGTGAACTTGATGGTCACCTTGTGGTGTATCAATTTGAAAAAATGAGTTCTAGCTTTAATGGAGTTACTCTAAATAATCTTATTTTAGAAATTACAAATGAGTTACAGTATGAAATAGAAAAAGACATATTCTTTGAAAAACTTAAACAAGTTGGTTATTCGTATAATGAAATTTATGACAATTACGTTTATAATTTTGTTGAAAGAGATTCATATTTAGTAGATAAAAATTTCCCACGTATAAAAATGATAGATCTACCCAAAGAAATAATCAAAGTTCAATATGAATTATCCCTATCTATGATAGAAAAAAATAAGGAGAATTAGCAAATGAATCAAACATATGAAGAATTTGAAAAAGAATTTTTGGAAGATATTGATATTAATGCTCAAATTGAAGGAACCACTCCTGATGAGTATTTTTTAAACGATACCATTCAAAGACTTGTTGATATGAGTTTAGTTGTAAACCCCGAAATTGCTCCAATGCAAAAAAAATGTAGAAATCAAAAAATCATGTCTTTTGATGCATATGCTTTTGATGAATCCGATAAATCCCTAGTTTTAATTTCTAGCGAATTTATAGACAATACAAATGAAACAATTACGATGACTCTAATTAAACAAATTATGCAAAGAATGATAAATTTTTTGGATGAAGCCTATGATAACCAATTAGATAAATATTTTGATATAACTGATAATCTTTTATTAGTAGGTAAAGATATTGGAAGAAGATTAAAAATAGATTATGTTGATTTAGAATCAAATGAATCAATTGATCGAATAAAACTCATCATAATTACAAACAAAAGATTAAGCGAAAGGGTTAAAACTCTTCCTTTTGAAATTTTTCATGATAAAAAAGTAGAAATGGATATTTGGTCACTATATAGATTTTATGACTTATATCAATCGGGCCGGGAAAGAGAACCTATTGTAATCGAAACTAATAAATATGGAGTTGATGGAATCCCCTGTATTAAGGCTGAAATGAGTGGAAATCTAGATTATGATGCCTATTTAGCAATTGTTCCAGGAAATTTGCTTCATAAGATTTATTTTGAACATGGATCAAGATTATTAGAGGGCAATGTTCGTACATTTTTAAGCAATCGAGGCAAAATCAATAAAGGAATTCGTTTAACAATTAAAAATGAACCGACAAAGTTCTTTACGTATAATAATGGGATTGCTTGTACCGCATCCGAAATTACCTTATCCGACGATAATCATAAAATTACTAGAATTACGGATTTACAAATCATCAATGGTGGTCAAACCACCGCTTCATTAACTTCTGCAGCTTTAAAAGATAAAATGTCACTTGATAACATTTTTGTTCCTATGAAATTAACCGTTGTTAAAAATGATGATTATGACACGATGATTCAAAATATTTCAAAATATGCAAATAGTCAAAATAAAATAAAAGATTCTGATTTATTCTCTAATCATCCATTCCATCGTGCATTTGAAGCTTTAGCAAAAAAGAATCAAGCACCTGCGAAAGAAGATTCTATTAATAATACATTATGGTTTTATGAACGATCACGAGGTCAATATGGACAAGAACAATTTAAATTATTAAAAAAGAGCGAAAAAGACAACTTTGCTAAAAAATATCCAAAGAATCAAGTAATCAAAAAGGAAGAATTATCTAAATACTTCGTTTCTGCAGAATTACTAAGACCTGATCAAGTATGTAAAGGTTCTGAAAAATGTATGTCTTTCTTTGCTGAATATATTGATGAAAAATATCAAAAATCACCAGAAAGTATCAACGACCAATTCTTTAAAAACTGCATATGTTATGCCATTTTATTCAAAGAAACTGATAAAATTGTTAAAAATGCTTCAAATTCATGGTATATTACTGAAACATATGTTAAAGCAGGCGTGGTATCTTATACAATTTCAAAATTAATTTCTTTAATTCCAAATGAATTATGCCTAGACTATAACTTAATTTGGAAAAAACAAAAATTATATCCATCTCTAGTTGCAGAAATCGAACGGTTAGCTCAAATAACATTCGAATATATTCAAAATCTAGGTGGCAATGGTATGGAACAATGTAAAAAAGAAGCTACATGGATTAATTACAAACAAATAAAATATCAATTTACTGATGAATTTTGCAAATCCTTATTAAACAAGAGCCTAATTGAAGAACAATCCCGTTCTGAAACAAAAGATAATAAACTTTTAAAAGATGTAAATATCGAAACTGAAATATTTAACTTAGGTGCCCCTTATTGGAGACGTTTATTAGACGAAGGATTAAAAAGAAAAATATTATCTCCTACAGAAATTAGTTTATTACAAATCCCCACTACCTTTGATACAAAAATGCCCAAATTCCCCTCATCTAAACAGGCCAAATTGATTTGGAAAATTCGTGAAAAATTAGGTGATGTTGGCGTATTAATTGATTAATCGCTATTAAGCACATTAAATTTCAATAATGTAATTTTAGAATCGAAACAAAACTATGAAAGAATTAAAAATAGTCGAATTTTTTAGTGGTATTGGAAGTCAAGCAAGAGCACTTCAAAATATCGGTATTAAAATTAAAGTACAAGCAACTTGTGAATGGGATATTCATGCATCTGTTGCTTATGATGCAATGCATAAAGGGACAAATATATTGCCTTCGATTTCAAAAATGTCTAAAGAAATTATTCTTGAAAAATTAAGTCATTATACTTTAAGTGGTGATGGAAAAAGTCCAATGAAGTTAAAGACATTACAGGGATATAGTGATGAGATGTTAAAACGCATATATACATCCATTAAAAGAACAAAAAATTTAACTGACATATGTAAAATCGAAGGAAGAAATATGCCTAAAGATACCGATTTACTTACTTATTCATTCCCTTGCCAAGATTTATCAAATGTTGGTGCTTTTCACGGCTATAATAAAGGAATAGAAGAAGGCTCGGGAAGCAGATCTAGTTTACTATGGCAAGTTGGCAGAATTCTTGCGGAAATGAAATCATGTGGAAAATCTCTTCCACGTTATTTAATCATGGAGAATGTCCCAACTTTACTTTCAAAAAGACATATCAATAATTTCAATAAGTGGATTAATAATTTAAAGGAATTAGGATATATTAGCAAATATTTGCCTGTAAATGCTAGAAATTATGGAATTCCACAAAATAGACCAAGATTACTGATGTTAAGTGTTTATGTTGGAGATGATAAGAAATTGGCTGCTAAAGTTGAAGAATTCTTTAATTCTTGGGGGGAAAATGAAGAATATATTGTTAAAAAATACGAAGAATCAAGCTATTATAAAAAAATAACAATTGAGAATTTATTACGAACTAACGAAACAAAATACGAAAATGAGATGTTTGAATCCACGCCAAATGATACTCCATCTAGAAGAAGAATTTGGAACGAAAATCCTAAAATCATCGATGAAAGTGGTCATTTAACTAGTGAGGAATTTATTCGTACAATTACCACCAAGCAAGATCGACATCCTAATTCTGGAAATATTTATTATAATTGCAACAAAAGAGGTAAAAGTCATTTTAGATACTTAACCCCACGTGAATGTCTCTTGTTTATGGGCTTTAACGACAAAGATTATGAAACTCTTATAGAGCATAACATAATGAATGGAAAAAGAGGAAAATTATTCTCTAAAGATAAAATAATCCGTATGGCTGGAAATAGTATCCCTGTAAAAATGTTAGAAGGATTTTTCTATCAACTTTATTTTTTGGAGGATTTAATGCAAAAATCCGACAAATAATTTTCACTATAAAAAATACTTGTTCATTTAAATGACTCTTATTATAGACTTCCCATTAAAAGAAAATCTTTTAATTTTATATGTCTTATTGTCGAGGTAGAAAAATCTACATCATCATTCGTAATTAAAATCTTTTGAATAGAATTATCTAATGAATAAAATAAAGATAATTCTCTTTCTTTCGTCTTTGGATCAATAACACTGAAGGAAACTAGAATGTAATATTGATATCCCTCTTTCGAAACTAAAAAATCAATTTTTTTATCATTTACATACCTTAGATTACTGCTTCATTTCTTGAATCTAATCGAAAAAAAGATAACATTTTCCTTCTTTTTTATTTTCTAAAACATACTTGATAACATCACGAGCTTTCTTAAATTGCTCAAGTATTATCTCATTTTCAAAATTTAAATAAATAATATTATCACTTCTCTTTTTTATTTCGGACATGACTTGTTCTAATATAACCGATTTACCACATCATCTTATACCGACAATAATCTTAATTAAATTAGATTCATAAAAAGGTTTAATTTCTTTATTAAGAAAAAGTTTTCACTATAATGAAAACTATTTCAAAATTAGTAAAAGTTTTCAATAGAAATTAATTTTCTATTATTTTAAAAGTAAATTCTACGCCAAAATAAATGTTATCATCGAAAAAAACGTAAAATGTAAGCCGATTCGTATTACTTTGAAATGTAACATTCGGTGATTCAATTGAAAATGCATTTTTAAGACGTTTGTTTTTGATGATTTTTGCATGAAAAACATATTTTTGTATATTCTTTTAATTTTCATGTGTAATTACTATATTTGTTCGTACTAATTTGATTTTGTTTTCTAGCATAGCAAAGAATAAACTTGCTTGTTTTTCCAAAAATAGATATGATAAATTTAAAGCTCAAAAGGTAACTTTTATGGAAGAAGAAAAAACACCATCTCCAATTCAAAAGAATTTATCGGTAAAAAGTCTTTTTTTGACTTTTTTTAAAATCGGTATCATCACCTTTGGCGGTGGTTATGCGATGATTTCCAATCTGCGCGAAGAGTTGGTTGAAAACAAGAAATGGATTGAAGATGAAGAATTAATTCAAATCATTGCCATCGCGGAATCGACACCGGGGCCTATCGCTATCAATGCGGCTACATTCATCGGCTACAAAAAAGGAGGATTTTTCGGTGCTCTTTTAAGTACTCTCGGTGTTGTTCTCCCCTCTTTAATCCTTCTTTACCTTATTTCACTATTTTTTGATCAATTCATGCAATTTCAAATTATTCAATACGCTTTTGTCGGTATTAAAGTTGCTGTTTCCATTTTGATTTTCCGTGCCGGTTATTCCATGCTGAAAAAAATGAAAAAAACCTGGTTTCATTGTCTTCTTTTTTCTCTTGTATTTCTTCTCATGATTATTTTTGATATTTTTTCAATTGATTTTTCTTCCATATTTTATATTTTAGCCTCGGCATTGCTCGGTTTCATCGTTTTCTCATTGAAAGCAGGAGGTAAAAAACAATGATTTATCTGCTGCTTTTCCTGGAATTTTTCAAGATCGGACTTTTCACTTTCGGAGGAGGATATGCCATGATTCCTCTGGTAAAAGAAACCGTCCTACAACATCAGTGGTTAGAAGAAACTGAACTTTACGATTTGATTGGTGTTTGTGAATCGACACCTGGCCCTATTGCCATCAATATGGCTACTTTTATCGGAGCGACAAATGGAGGTTTCTTCGGTAGTATTGTTGCTACTTTCGGTGTGGTTCTTCCTTCTTTTCTTATTATTTTTATTCTTGCTAAATTCTTATCTCATTTTTTGGAAAATCGACATGTGAAAAGTGCTTTGGAAGGAATAAGACCAACCATTATTTCTTTGATTCTTACGACCGGTCTTTTGATGATACGTGATCTCATAGATATCCGATTTTCTCCGAATTTTCAATTTGATTTTACCTCGCTTCTTTTGTTTTTACTTTTGATTTTTATTCTTCATCTTTATAAAAAAGAAACAAAAAAAGATTTAAAAGCTCTGCCCTTTATTCTTATTTCGGCAATCCTTGGAATTTTCGTGTGTTCTCTTTCTTTATGACGAAAAAACATTTTTTTATGAATTTAAAATTTTTTCATTTAAAAATGTTTTTCTTTTCAGAATCGAATAACTTTCTTTTTCCCCGATAATTAAAGAATCCAAAAGTTCAATATCACAGGTAGAAAGATAATAAAATAATGTCTTAGAAACCTCTTGATCTGCTTTTGAAGGTAAAGGAAGACCGAGAGGATGATTGTGTCCGATATAGACTTTGGATGCCCCGGAACGGATAATGGCCATCAAGATTTCTTTTGGAGAACAGGAAACACTTTCCTTTGTTCCGACGAAAAGTCTTTCCAATCTTAAAAATTCAAAGGAGGGATTCAATAATATCAAAAAAACTTGCTCTTGTTGTTTTCCAATACATTTCGGAAGCAATAAACGAATTGCATCTTCAAGGCAAGTTATTCGAATTTTTTCTTTATCCCGTTCGGATTCAAATCGCCGTAAAAGTTCAAAAGCCGCAGCAATTCGGGAAGCCTTGGCTTTTTGGATTCCTTTGATTTTGGATAATTCCCATACATCCACCATCTGTAAACCACGAAAAGATCCATAGCGATAAAAGAGTTCGTAAGCAAGATCCAGAGCCGAGCAATTCTTAGTTCCGCTCGACAGTAAAAGTGCCAATAATTCCACATCGGACAAAGAAGAAATACCGAATTGAAATGCCTTTTCTCTTGGCCTTTTTTCTATCGGTATCTGTGCAATTTTAGTCATCCCAAGTAAATTTAAAACCTCCCGGGAGGGTCGTGGTTCCCGAATTTGACATAAAAAGTCGATAAACCACAACAGCGACAATCGCCGTTGCCAAAACGGCCATGACGACACCGATGGTTATGGCTTCTCCTCCTTTAATATTTTGCATTTCTTCATCACTTAGGCTTCGATAGTTCATATTTTTTCCTCCATAAATACAATGGACACTTAGTGATGAAAAATATACTTTGTTTTCCGAAAAATTATTTTCCGATAAAAAAATATTAAAAGAAATGTCATGGAAGCATATCCTGAAAAATTAAGAAAAGCATCCCCGAAGGATGGACCTCGTGCCATGGGAAAGCATTGCACGAACTCACTCAAAAAGGAGATGCATAAACCATAGAATAAAGTTTTTAATGATGCAAATTGCCAGGAATACTTTTTCAAAAGATAACTCATCGTCATAAAATACGAAAGAAGAAAGAAGAGAAAATAATGCCCGATGGCTTTCCTTATAAATCGCTCAAAAGCAATTTCTTCTGCCGTCTTTATTAAAGAAACCGATGAAAAAGCAGGCATGGGAGTTTTCAGAAAAAATTTTTGAATAAAATCTGCAACATGCGAAGAATAATTTGATGACATTCTTCCCGACATCAGACTGAAACAAAAAATAAGAATCGTAAGAAGAATGGCACTCATTCGGTGTAGATAAAAAAGAATATTATTTTTCATAAATCCTCCTTTATCTATTGTTCACGATAAAATTTATTTCATTCCGGAAGATTCGCCGAATTCTTTTTTCCGTTTATTTTTCGAAGGAATTGTATAAATCCCAACAAAGCAATAAGGAAGAATAATATCATGAAAAAGAGCATATTGTCATCCGCATGAAATTCTTCTCCGAAAGTAATTTCAATCGATGTGCAATAAAGATATAGGCAATAAAAGAATCCGGCCAAAGAAGCAAGAATGGTCCAAAAAGAAAAGTCCATATAAAAATAGGTCTTTTTTTCCAAAACCGTTTCTTGATATTTGGTCTTCAATAAACTCGGTGCTTTCATGGATACAAGAACCATAACAACCGCACAAAGTAAAATACTTGGTAACATATAAGAACCATTATAAAGAAGAGAATATAAGAAATTACCCATTTTATCTTCGGTAGGCCAATAAATCATTCCGGCCAAAAAATGGCATAAATACTTGCCAAAGCCACCAGCCACAACGCCAAGAACAATCCATAAATATTTATGTTTCGTATTTTTCACGATGAGAGGCATAAAAAATCCGGCCAATCCGACAAAAGTCCATGCCAAGAAATAATCTAATCCCAGTTGCAAAAACACTTGAAAAGGATTAACAGCCAATCCGGAAACATAAACACCGCCGAGCATTGTTAAAAGTCCAGTCAATAGACCGCACAATAAGCCCCAGATTCCATAGCGATAAGAAAATAAAAATGTAGCGCACATGGCGACACCAACACTCCCTCCGTTCGGCCAAAAAGGTAAGAAATCACAAATAAATCCTTGCAAAAAATCAAGGACAAAACCCAGCGCGGCAAAAAGCGCCATATCGGTCATAAGTGAGATGGTTTTTGAACGTTTTGTCATAAAAGACTCCTTTCAAAAAAAACTTTTCCGCCAAAAACGGAAAAGTGAAAAAATAAAATTTTTCCTTCCGCTGGCATTACCCAGATCAAGTTTCGGTTCGTTCCGAAGAAGGAACTATCTCAGCCTGCTTTCCGGCAAGCACCCTAAAAAAAATATAGCAAAGCGGAAAGAAAAAGAAAAGATTTTTTTCGTAGAAATGATAATTATAAATTTTTCTTCTTCCGCGCATTTTTTCTTGTAAAAACATTCAAAAAGTTTTTTGCATCGAAAGGACAAATCGGATATAAATATGGAACCGAAAAAACTTTGATGGAAACCAAGTAACAGAAGAAAACGATTACACCGAAAAGTAAACCTTCAAAACCGAAAATTCCCGAAAGAAGAAGAAAAAGAAAAGAAAGAAATTTATTTCCCAAAGAAAGTTCATAAGAAGGTGTAGCAAAAGAACAAATGGAAGAAATCGCAACAAAAAGAAGAATTTCCGGTAAAAATAAGCCCAAATCCATACTGATTTGTCCTAGAATTATCGCTGCCACTAAAGAAATACCCGAGGATAAGGCATTCGGAGTATGAATGGAAGCAATTCGAAAAATTTCCATTAAAACAGAAGCAATGAGGGCCTGAAGAAAAATGGGATAAGAATTTTCACTGGTAAAATCAAAATAAAGAAATCCGTTTTGTATATCTTTATCGGTAAGAAGGCATAAAAAAACAGGTACAAGAAAAATCGAAAGAAAAATAGCTATCGATCGCAAAAAACGAGTAAAACTTCCGATAACCGGTGTTTCTCGATATTCCTCCACATGTTTTACATGATCGAAAAGTGTCACCGGAGTCAAAATACAGGATGAAGAAGTATCGACAAAAATAGCCACTTTTCCATTCAGAACATGAATCGCGGCAACATCTGGTCGTTCGGTATATCTTACCAAAGGAAAAATCATTTTTCCCTGTGAAAACATTTTTTCTTCCAAAGCCCGATCCGACATAATTAAAGAATGCAATTCCATCGATTGAAATTTCTTTTTAATTTCGAAAATTACCTGAAGATCGATCTTCTTTTTCATGTAACAAAGAACAACGGACATGCGAGATTTTTCCGACAAGATAAAATGCTCCATACATAAATCTTTATCTTTGATTCTTCTTCGCATCAAAGCGACATTTACGATAATATTTTCCGTAAAACCGTCTCTGGAACCGCGAACCGCTTTTTCCGCATCCGGTTCACTTATTCCTCTTGACGGATAGGAACGGATATCACAATTTAAAACAATATCTTCTTCTTCAAAAAAAAGAATCACGGCACCGCTATAAAGAAAAAAGACGGCATCTTCTTCTTTTTTTATTTCGGAAACCGAAGGAAATCCGGCTTTATTCATAATATCGACATACGAGGAAGCATTTTTTAATTCCTCCAAAAGAAAATTAAACTGAAAAAGATCCAGCAAACTTGTCAGATAATACATCGTAATATGCAAAAAAGGAGATTGATATTCTCTTTTTAAAATATCAAAATTCTTTTTTAAATCGATTTGTGTTTCAAACTGATGTAATAAAGTCTTTCCTTTCATGGTCGTGGTCTCCGGATTATTGCAAAAATCAAAGATAAAATCGTGGCAAAAGTAATAATTCCCGATGATGAAATCAACATGGAAGAAAAAATATGAAGATAATTCCCCGAATCCGCGCCTTCTTTTGCCGCTTGATATAAAAGATGACCGAAATTCATAATCAAGGTCGAAGCTCCACCACCGAAAATATCCAAAAGAGGTTGATATAAGTTAAAGAAAGATAATCCGGCACCGACAAGAACAAATAAAGTAACAATATGTCCGGGAGTCCATTTGCTATGATCATAAAGAATTTCCGCAAGTGCACAAACACTTCCGGAAAAAAGAAAGGCCAAAAAATAGTTCATTTTTGTGTCTCCTTTCTTAGTTCTACCGCATGAGCAATTACCGGTATATTTTTTTGTTGCGATGCGGAAACTTTACTATGTAAAGCACCCGTCCCTACCAATAATACATGCCGATAGTTTCCCTTTTTCAATTCCGCAACAACTTTTGTATATGCTGAAAGTGCAAGACAGGCACAACCGCTTCCACCGGAAAATTTTTTTCTTTTTTTCGGATTATATACCCAATTTCCTGCATCTTCCAACATCGAAAGATTCTTCCTTTCCAAAAGATCTTTCAATACTTCGGAACCAATAAGAGATAAATCTCCGGTCAAAATCAAATCATAATCGTCAAAATTCTGATTTCGATATTTCAAATGATCTTCAATCGTATGATAAGCGGCTAGTGCCATAATGCTTCCCATATCGGAGACATCATAAGTACAGGAATCATAAACTTTTCCAAAAGTGGCACTTACGATTTTAATATCGGTTTTCTTTTTGGTTACAATCGCCGCTCCGGCACCGGAAACGGTTAATGTCGTCGTCTCTTTCTTTTTTATTCCGTAAGAAGTGGGATAACGAAATTGACGTTCCGCACTTCCGTAATTCGAAGAAGTAAAAGCCAAAGCATACGAAGCGTAATCGGAAGAAACAAAAACACTTGCCAATGCCAAAGAAAGCATAGATGTCGAACAAGCTCCATAGACTCCCCCGAAAGCATAAGAAAATTCCATGGAAACGGATGAAGATATGAAAATTTGATTAAGTAAATCACCGCCAAAAGCGATATCGATTTTCTTTTCATCCAATTTCGCTTTGCTTTTTGCAATTTCTATTGCTTTTTTACACATTGCCTGCTCCGCGGATTCATATGTTTTTTCCCCGGCAAAAAGATCCGGATAAATGAAATCCAAATATGTACCGATAGTACCTTTTGTTTCTTCTTTTGTTGCCACCGCAGCACTTTGCAAAAGATAACATTTTTTCAAAAGAATTGTTAATGCCATGGGTTTATCCCCCACAAATTCAATAAAAAATAAATCGTTGCAAAATAAAAAGCAATAAAATATCCATAGGTTAAAACACTTCCGGCCAAAGAATACATCATGCTTCCGATTCCGCCAATTAATCCTTCACTTCTTCCTTCCATTGCCGAAGAAGTCAAGGAATTGGCAAATCCCGATGTCGGTAAAAATAAACCGGCACCGCATTTTTGACTGATATTATTATAAACGCCGAAAAAAGTAAGACTACTTGCCACAAGAACAACCATCATGGTAGCAAAAAAAGATGCATCCTCTTTTTCAAACTGAAAAACATGAATAGCGAGTTCGTTCATGCCTTCACAAAAAGTACCGATAAGTCCTCCGGAAAGAAATGAAAGAAAAGTATTTCTTAATGTCGGAACCTTCGGTCGATGCATCGAAACAATTTTTTGATATTTTTCTTCTTCCACTTTTGACACCTCACACATTAGTGTGTGAAGGTAAATGAAGAATATTCTCTTTTAAAGAAAGTAAAATCTTTTTTTCAAATCGGGAAACCTGAACCTGACTCATAAAGAATCGTTCGGCGACTTCTTTTTGCGATCGTCCCTGAAAAAAACGCATTTCAATAAATAACTGTTCTTTTTTCGAAAGACATTGTATTGCTTCTTTTAAATCATAATAATCTTTTTCCGAGACATCATTTTCTCCGATCATATCAAGTAAAGTTAAATTTTCCTCTTCATCGACGGCTTCATCCAATGAAGTAAGTTTTCCATTAGATTCAAATGCTTCCAATACTTCCTCTTTGCTCAAGGAAGTTTTTTGAGCGATTTCTTCAAGAGAAAGAGAAAAAATATTTTCCTCGTGTAAAGATAAAATTTTATGATAATTTTCCCGTGCCGATCGAGTCGGTGACAATAATTTATTATCGCGAAAATATTTTCTTATTTCGCCAAGAATCAAAGGAACCGCATAAGTGGAAAATTCAAAGCCCAAAGAAAGATTAAATCCTTGAATTGCTTTGATTAATCCCATGGTTGCCGCGGATTTCAGATCTTCTGCTTCCTCAAAACGTATCGTATATCGATTCAATAAGGATTGCACCAACGGGGCATGCATTTTCAAAAGTAATGTAAAACTTTTTTCATCTCCTTTCTGTGCTTTTTTCAGTAATTCGTTAGAATCAAACTCCCTCTTTTTCATAGGTTTCCTCAGAAAGGATTTCCTTTCGGATAATCACTTTGGAACCCATACCTAAAACCGATCGAATGGTAAAAGAATCCGCCAAAGTCTCCATAATGGTCAATCCCATTCCGGCACGTTCTAAATCCGGTCGAGAAGAATAATGCGGTTTTTTTGCATTTTCGATATTTTCAATTCCTTTTCCGTAATCGATGACCACCAATGTCAATACCGATTGGTCTAATTCACATCTTAAAATCACTTCTTTTGCAGAATCAAATCCGTAACCATGAATAATTGCATTGGAAACAGCTTCCGAAACCATTGTTTTGATTTCTCCAATTTCTTCTAAGCTTGGATTTAATGGTGCAATAAAAGCACTAACAGCGGTACGGGCAAGGGATTCGTTTGCTAAGGTCGCGGAAAAACGTAATTCCATTTTATTCATAATTTTACCCCCATATCTTTTCGAAATTCCATAAGGGAACTATATTCTTTCATCACGGAAAAAAGCCCGCTGATTTTGATTACTTTTCGTGCATAAGGAGAAAGATGAATAAAGCCGCATCCTCCAGCAACTTTTTCCACTTCATTGAATCGTCCTAAAATCAATCCGATTCCCGCTGAATCCAAAAAGGAACAATCTTTTAAATCAAACAACAAAAATCTCGGCCCGCTGGATGTCATTTCGCGATGAATTTTATCTCGATATAACATGGTTTTCGAAGAATCCAGTTCGCCGGAAAATTTAATAACAAGTCCGTCTTCAAAGGGTGTGATTCGTATCTTGCTTTCCATTTGATTTTCCTCCATGGAAAACATTATAACAAGAAAAAAAAGGAAAAAAATATGTTCGACAAAACATCTAAAAAACTCTATTTTTCGCCATTTTCAGCCAATTATTTTTTATTTTCCTTAAAGAAAATGAAGTTCTTCGACAAAGTCATTTTTTTACTGTCGATAAGAGTTTTTTAAAATTCTTATCGATTTTTTAAAACGACTTCATTTATCCAATATTTTGTAAAGAAAATATTAAGCATATCGAAAATTTCTCATGAAGATAAATTTCCATGATTTCTATTGGTTGCTTAAAAAATGAAGCAATGTTACACTATGTGTAAGGAGATGTTAAGACTCTATATGAAAAAATACTTATTCGCTATGATGATCTTTTGTTCCCTTGGTTTTTCTATATCCGGAACAAGTATTTTTTCATCTTCTTCGATAAATATGCTTGAAGAAGCAAAAAAACAAGTAAGAAGAATAGATGAAACTCCACCGGCAAAACTCGATGATTTGCAAAAAGCAGATGATGAACAATTAAATTATTGGGCAACCAATTTAACGGAATTTGATGGAAGAGAATTTAACTATATCACCCCGACAAGAAATCAATACACCAAAAATACTTGTTGGGTTTTTGCCGCGGTCGGTGCCGCGGAAACAAACATCCTCCGCAAGGGTATCGATAAAGATGCGACAAAAGAAAAATTGGATTTTGATGAAACAATTGCTTCTTATAATCGACATACCCGGGATGGAAGTCAGGATCCTCTTTTTTTAACTACCAATGATACTTATAGTTATGGACATTGGAATCAAGGTGATACCGGTTCTCCAAACGCTTTTTCCATCATGACTCAAGGATATACTCTTTTAGATGAAAATAATTTCCATTCATCGGTATCGGATGATACCATTAAAAGTAAACTCAAACAATCGAAATACTATGTGCAAAGTTATCAAAGTATCGATAATGAGAAAGAAGCTATTAAAAAAGCTATTTTAAAGTATGGTGCCGTTACTTTTAATTATAGTGCTCCAAAAGATTATATCTACTTTGATCCCAGTGCTTCATCCAATCATACATCTCTCATTATTGGTTGGGATGATACGATAAAAAGTTCCGATTTTAAGCCGAAAAATCCTCTGAATGACGGAGCGTGGATTATCAAAAACAGCTGGGGAAATGAAACGAATCCTAATATGATGAATAACACCACAGCTTATTATATTTCTTATGAACAGCCTATCGGAGGTCTTTATTCTGTTGATATTGCCATGCGAAAAGACTATCAAAATATCTATTATTATGATGGCAATATCACTATGGATATGAATAAATTCGGCGGTGAAGCCCAAGGAGCGATTTATGAAGCAAAACGATCCTCTCCGACGAAACAAGAACAATTAAAGGCGGTAATGATCTATACTCCAGAAAATAATTTAGATGTTAATGTTAAGATTTATAAAAATTTAAATGCAAATCCCTGTAACATTTATGATGCCATGAATATACCGGAACAAAATACCCCTGCTTATGATAGTAATACTCATGTGGATGAAATGGGAATGCATACCATTGATTTAAATCAACCGCTAAATTTAGAACAAGGAGAATATTTTTCTGTTGTGATAAGATGTAAAACAAAATCCAATACCCCTATTTCGGTAAGATGTGCTCAAGATAATTATGCCTCCACGAATGATATGACTTATTATCTTGAAAACGGAAAATGGACAAACTTCAAAACCACGAATAGAAGTGCAAAAATAAGAGCCATCACCAATACCATCGAACGGAAAGCGAAACCGGAAGAAGCTCATGATTTAAGTTATGCACGGGTCGAAATGAAAAATCGAGTGCTCTATTATGAAAAAGATAAGCCTTTAATTCCCGAAGTTCAGGTTTATTTTGATGATATACTACTTAAGGAAGAGCAAGACTATACTTTAAAAGTACCACAAATTACCTCTCCGGGTATAGCGACATTAGAAATTATAGGTATAGAGGATTATAAAGGAATCCGCACGACAACTTTTGAAGTCAAAAAAGCTCATCTTCCTCCCGGAGCACTAAGTGGTACTTTGACGGTTTATAATGATATCGAATATTTATATGATATTTCTATTCCTGATGATTGGACTTGGGTAGATGAAAATAAAAAATTAGACTATGGACAGACGGAATATCCTGTTTCTTTAAAATATATCGGAACGGATCAGGATTTTTATGAAGTCCTTACTTGCGATTTTTATATCAATAAACTCGATCAAGATTTCCCGGATAGTATTCCTATCGCAAATGCGACAATTGAAATTTTTGGTAATTATATTTATAATGGTGACCCCATTATTCCGAGCATTCAAATTACTTATGAAAATAATCCATTATATGAAGAAATCGATTATCTTTTAACCTATCAAAATAATGTCGAGGCAGGTATAGCGACCATAATCATCAAAGGGGAAGGTCACTTTTGTAATGAAATCCGTAAAACCTTTACCATTCAAAAAGCTACTTATCCTGAAGAAATACCAGATACCATTATAAATGTCAGCAATAAAATTAAAACCCTCAATCAAATTCCTTTGAATTGTGAAAATTGGATATGGAAAGATCAAAATCAAGAAATTACCGGTGATATCTTTAAAGCAAATGCAGTTTATATCGGAGAAGATGGTCATAATTATACCAATACGGAGATAGAAATCACCATCATTAAAGAAAAGCAATTTGAAATTTCCTTAATAACGGAATTAACACTTGAAGTAGAATTTTATGTTTATGACGGAAAAGAAAAAACACCCTCAATTACTGCTCAAGACGGAACATATACCTTGATTAAAGATCTTGATTACGTGGTAGAATATCAAAATAACGTCAATGCCGGAACGGCTACAATCATTATTCAAGGGATCCATAATTATAAAGGTACAAAAGTGCTTCATTTTACGATTACAAAAGCCGAAAAACCTGATGTGGAGACCACCATTCATCATGAAGAAAATGCCTCTACTTTAGCGGATATCACGCTTCCAGCAGGATTCATCTGGGAAGATGAAAGTATTGAAATTGTCGGAAACAAAATGGTGGCAAAAGCAATATATATTGGAGAGGATGCAAGTAATTATGAAACTACAGAACTTACTTTTGAAATCATCCTTGAAAATTCATCAAATCAAGAAAATTTAATATGGGTAGCCATTCTTGTTCCTACTGCATCTGTAATCATCATAGGAATCGGCTTTCTTATAGTTAAATATAGGCACAAAAAAAGATAATCCATTTTTATAGTAAATATTTCTATAAATAAATGATTATCCTGTTTTGTAATCCATTAAGTGAAATTCAAATCACTATTTTCATTTCATTTTCCCATTCGTAGAATAAGAAAATAAATTCTCAATTTCTTTTTTCTTTTTTAAAAGAAAACTTCTCTTGATCTTTCCTTAATTTCCGAAGAAGCGGTAAAAGGAATTCTGGTGGTATAACCTCGTTTGGATGCAACGATCATTTTCGTCGGCCAAGAAAAAATGTCGCGATTCCATTGATTGACGGTGTCATTATAGGTTTCTCTTGCCGCGGTAATTTCTTTTTGCAAATAAGAATTTTGTTGCATGGCATCAGCAATTTCTTGATGTGCTTTAAGATCGGGATATCTTTCGACGGCAAAATTGATTTTGGTATTTACATCCTCTACTTTTGTTGCGACATTATTTAAAGAATTCGCCCGATTCCCGGAACGTAAAGCAGCGATATCGCTGAAAGTGGATTTATCAAGATCGATTGCTTTATCAAGCAATTTCGCTACATTTTGAAGAATCACAACTCTTTGCTCCAAATAATTATCGATTTGAGAAGCATCGTGTTGTACTTTTTGTTGCAATTTACTCAAATAATTTCCAGCATTGATTTTCATGAACAAAAAAATAATTCCGGGAAGAATACCCAAAACCCATAAAAGTACCTGAAAAACAATAGAACCGGCACCAACTTTTACTTGAATTTGTTGATCAATAACATGAATATCCCGTCCTTTTTCATATACAACACCGGTTTTTTCATCTAATTCATTTGCCATAATATCCTCCTTATATCGCCTTATTTTTGAAGAAAAGCGGCTAATCCTCTTTCGTATATTGTAACATTTTTATTGTTCTTTTGTGAAGTGTTTCCATTTTTATTGTCGTTTACATCTTTTTTATAATTTTTCACTATTATTTTACTATCTTTTAAAACCGGTATAAATTCCTTATAATGCACCGGAACATGATGATATTTTCCGTCCTGTCCAAATACGGAAACATGTTGCACGTGATCTTCTACTCGGAAAGAATAGGCATGGACCAGCACTTGATCCTCATCTTCTTCTTTATTAAGAAATTCCGTTTTCAAAATGACTTTTGTTCCGCTGGAAGGATGTTTCAAAAGATTGATGGGAAAAGAATTAGCCAAAACTTCATGCTCGTAGCTTGATACATTACTCTTGTACTCTTCTTTATAAATGTATTCCGTTGTTTTTGTCTGCTGATATAAAGGAATGGAAATAAGAGGTGCAAGATCAAAAAATAAAGATTGGAAATAATGAACATTGTAATCGATAAAATGATGTCGTGCATGTTCATAATCATAATCCATAAAACTTTTCGGAGATCCGATGTAATCATGATATTGTGCATGCTTTGTTTTTATATAATTCAATTTCAAATCTTTTATAAAATAAAAATCATCACCATAAGGTTCTTTCGTGGTAATTAAATCCAACATATTTTTCTGTGCCAATGGTGTAAATAATAAACGAAATTCCATTTCATCATTTCGATCAAATGCTTGAAAAAGAGCTTCGAATTTTTCATTTGCAAGTCTTGTAAATTGCTCACCAATCGGATCATCCATATCTTTTTGTACCATTTTATCCAATTTTTTATCGAAAGATTTCACATATTTTTCCATTTCCTTTTCACTCATCGTATTGCTTTGTGAAGGAGCACGGGAAAAAGTCAAATGCGGTGCAGCTTCATTTCCATAGATAAGCCAAGTTTCCGTAGTATAGGTGGGAGCATCTTTCCAAATTGTAGCCATCAATGTTTGTGATCGATGTACCATTCGAGTCCGATCTTTTTCATGGACCATCTCACTCCAGGTGATCGTTAAAGATCCGGTATACGGCACTTTTTCCATACTTTGAATAAAATTCTTTTGTAACAAAAACGGATTTCCCAAAATGGATCCGGATTGAACGAATACCGTGGATTTTTTTGGATCATTATTGTCTTTTAATCCGTATTTTTCCACCATATATTGGTATCTCTCCACATGAAAATTTTCATCTAAATGAAGTAAAGGAATGGTTTCATTGATAATTTTTGTATGCATATTCCAATCATAAAGTTCATTTAAAGGTTGCAATTGTTTGTAACCTTCGTTCTTTTTTTGTTGCATTTGACTTTCCAATTTTTTCAAAATGAGATTCTTCCCTGAAATCATCTTATTAATTTTATTTCGCACAAGACAAATTAAGACGATACCGATAGCAAGAAAAGAAGCACTGAGAACGATATGGAGAACATTTATCGATTGATTCATGAATCCGAAAAAAAGGAAAAGAAAAAAGAAAATGAGAAAAAGAATAATGAGAAAAAGAATTAATCTTCGAATATTTTTAATTTTATTGTTTTCTTTTGTTTCCAACGTATACTGCTTGCAAATATTTTTATATTCTGCAATTGTTTTCTTATTTTCCTCTACAGAAATTCCCGATTTCATTACCAGATCATCAAAAAATTTTTCACTATTTTGACGATGAAGATCGCACATTTCTTCATATGCTTTTCTCGGTTCCAATAAAGCATCCTCATTCATTTTCAAAACCTCATATATGATTTAATAATATACCATTTATAAGAAAAAAACTGCAGTTAAATCATTTTTTCATTTTCCTTTAGAAAAATATGCCTTTGAAAGGCATATTGGGAAAGATAAAATTTCTTTATAAGATGAATTCCATAATATAATTTACGACCAGATCGAAGAACGATAATTCTTCCACTTCTTTGTTGCTATAAATCTTATATTGGTATTCCCTTTTGGAAGGTGTTACCAATTTTAATAATCCGATTTCCTGATCTTTTTCTATCGGGGGTCTTTGAACATAAAGATCGAACGTCATAACAACATCCTCTTTTCTTTCATCTTTAAATAAGAGAATATCGACATCTTCTTCCACGACAGCCTGAATTTTGTCTTTTTTTATCGTATCTAAAGTTACATCGGATATAACATCTCCCTTCTGAAAGAGAGTTTCTCTATGCAATAAAGAAAATCCATAATCCAATAATCTTGTCGTATCTTGAGAACGATGGGCAATAGTATCTAAATTCATGACGACACTGACAAGACGGACACCATTTCGTTTTGCCGTCGCCGAAAGATTATAACCTGCTTTTGATGTATATCCGGTCTTCAAGCCATCCATTCCATCATAATATCTTAGAAGTTTGTTTGTGTTGACGAGCCAAAAAGGCTTTTCACTATTTTCTCTTACATATCCTTCTTTCATGGAAGTAAATTGCAAAATCTGATTTCCATACGACACCAAATGAGATGCCAGCAAAGCCATATCATATGCCGTAGTATAATGATTTTCATCATCAAAACCCGTCGCATTTCTAAAAGAAGTATTCACCATTCCGAAATCTTTTGCTCTTTGATTCATTTCATCAATAAAAGCATTCGGAGAATGAAAAATATGCTCTCCAAGTGCACAAATCGCATCGTTCGCGGAATTGATGGCAACCGCTTTAAATAAATCACGAACCGACATTTTCTCATTCGGCTCAAGATATATTTGCGTACCTCCCATACTGGAAGCGTACTCACTGACCGTCACTTCTTCTTCCCAAGTTATACGACCATCGTTTATTGCCTCCAACGCCAGTGTGAGTCCCATCATTTTTGTCATAGAAGCCGGATATAATTTTTGATCTTTATTCTTTTCATAAAGAATCGTTTTTGAAATCGGTTCCATTAAAACCGCGGAAGTTGCATGTAAATCCAAATTCACATCGGCATGAACATAGAAGGTATTCGGCGTTATGAGAAATCCAAAAATTAAAAAGAAAATCGTAAAGAATTTTAAAAATTTCATTATCTCACCCGCTTAAAAATATGAAAAGAGGAAAAAAAGTAGACCAAAGAATAAGAAAGAAATTTATTAAAAAAAATTGTTGACATATCAACAATTTATATGCTACTTTTGAAAAGAGGTGTTGTTCATGCAGGAAAGATATATTGAATTTACTTCGCTTATCACTTCCCTTTATCGTCTGATTCAAAAAATAAAAAGCACGGAAATGAAAGAAATCGGTTTAAAAGGAAACCAAGTACAGTGCCTTTATTATCTTTTTTATGAAGAGGAAGGAATAAATGCGAAAAATCTTTCCAATTTATGTAATGAGGATAAAGCAGCAATTTCAAGAACTCTAAAAGATTTAGAACGGAAAGATTATGTTTATCTTGTTCGTAAAGAAGAAAAAATTTATAAAAATCTTTATCGTTTGACCGAAAAAGGAAAAGAAAAAGGAAAATATATTTCCGAAAAAATTCAATTGATATTTGAAAAAGCCGGAGATTCTTTAAATCCTATTTGGAGGAATAATCTCTATAAATCGCTTCATCTTATCGAACAAAATCTGAAAAACATAGAGAAAGAGGTTAATTAAGGAGGAAAATATGATAAAAAACCGCAACATTCAAATTTTATTTCTTACCATTTATTGTACACTCGGAGTCGTGGGAGTTTTGGCAGGTCTTGGTCTTTTTGCAAAATCATTTCAGGCCAATTTTTATGTTTACTACACGAATTTAAGCAATTATATTTGTCTTGGATTTATGTTTGCTTCACTTGTACATGTGATGAAAAAAGCCAATAAAAAAGAAGATGGTCCGATTAATTTCGCACCAAAATTCAAGTTCATGTGTCTTATCATGATTCTTGTTACTTTCTTGGTTTATAATTTATTTTTGGCAAGATTAAATCCTATAGAAGATTATTTTACATCTTTAAATAATTTAACTTTACATGTCTTTTTGCCCTTAATGTTTTTCGCCGATTGGATTTTCTTTTATGAGCATAAGAAAACAAAATGGTATTACCCTTTAATATCATTAATTATGCCTTTAATTTATGTTGCATTTATCGTAATCCGCGGCTTAATTGTCAATCATGCCACGACCGAAATCGTTTATCCTTATTTTTTCTTAGATATTGATACTTTGGGTTATGGTGGATTTTTCTTATGGCTCTTCGGTTTGATTGCAGCTTTCGTCATTATCGGTTATTTATTTTTACTTTTCGATCATCTGGAAGAAATAAAAGCCAAATGGAAAAAGGAAAAAGTCGAATCCCGATAAAATAAATTATTCTTCGATAATATCACGAACAATCGGAAGAAATTCCGGTTGTTCTTTTTGTAATATAAAAGCTTCCTTTACCATACGAATTTCTTCATCAAAAATATTTTTATTAGTATATATTGTTGCTAAAGTTTCTCCTTTTAAAACTTTATCACCTACTTTTTTATTCAAAACAATTCCTGCGGTATAATCGATGGAATCTTCTTTTGTTGCTCTTCCGGCACCTAAATGCATAGCCGCAAGACCGATTTGAATTGCCGTAATTTCATGGCAATAGCCTTCTTTTTCCGCCTTTACTTCCACAATGTTTTTGCTCACATCAAATTTCTCCGGATGTTCAATATAAGAAATATCGCCACCTTGGGCTTCGACGAATTCCAAAAACTTTTTATAAGCAAGACCGGAATTCAAATTCTTTTCCAAAATTTTTCTTGCTTCTTCTTTTGTTCGACACACATTTGCCTGCACTAACATAATCGATCCCGCGGATAAACAAAGTTCGACAAAATCTTTTGGTCCATTCCCTTTTAAAGTAGCAATCGCTTCCTTTACTTCCAAAATATTGCCGACAGCAAGTCCCAAGGGTTGACTCATATCCGTCAATATAGCCTTGGTATTTCTCTTTAAGGAATTTCCGATTTTGACCATTGCTTTTGCTAATAAACGAGCATCTTCCATTGTCTTCATAAAAGCTCCCGAACCGAATTTTACATCCAATAAAATGCTATCGGATCCGGAGGCCAACTTTTTCGACATAATGGAACTTGCAATAAGAGGTATCGAATCCACCGTTCCTGTGACATCCCGCAAAGCATATAATTTTTTATCTGCAGGAACAAGATTTCCCGTTTGTCCGATAATTGCCATACCAATCGTACTTACTTGTTTAAAAAATTCTTCTTGTGTCAAATCAATGCGCATTCCCGGAATAGACTCCATCTTATCAAGAGTTCCACCGGTAAATCCCAGTCCTCGCCCGGACATTTTCGCCAATTTGACTCCCGCGGAAGCCACTAAAGGGCCAAGAACCAAGGAAGTTTTATCTCCCACTCCGCCCGTGGAATGTTTATCGACCTTAACACCGGGAATTTTTGATAAATCAACCACATCTCCGGAATGCATCATGCAATCGGTTAAAACGGCCGTTTCATGCGCATCCATACCATTACAACAAACAGCCATACAAAAACTGGATGCTTGATAATCCGGTATGGTTCCTTTCACATATTCTTTTATAAAAAAAGCGATTTCCTCATCAAGCAATTTTTCGCCATGTCTTTTTTTTGATATAATTTCTTGCATTTGCATAAAAGTATTCTCCTGTTTTTTATATTATACTTGTTTTCGTTTACTTTTTAAATACCGCAGGATAGTATATTTTCATGAAAGAAAATTTTTTAAATCATCTCCATTATTTATCCAAAAAAGAAATCGAATTGTTGAACCAAGCAAGTTTTCAAGAACCGACACAAGGTTTATATCTCGATCAAGAAAAAATATCCTCGCAGGAAATAAAAAGTATTTTTCCATATTTGAAGCCTCATCCTTTTGTAGAAAATGCTTTTATATATAAAAAAAATCAAAACACTCCGGGAGCACATTATCTTTTTGATCTCGGTGCCTATATTCTTTTTGAACCCTGTGCCATGATGGCAAATTATTTTTTACATCCGACAAAAGAAGATCTTTATCTTGATGCATGTGCCGCTCCGGGAGGAAAAAGTCTTCATGCCTCCTTTTTAATGCAAAACGAAGGAATGATTGTATCCAATGAACGCTCTTATTCAAGAGCACTTACGCTTTCTTCACAAGTTGAAAAATATGGTCGAAAAAACATCATCGTGACCAACAATGATTTCTTGTCTTTCCCCGATAATTATAAAAATACTTTCACCAAAATTCTTTTGGACGCACCATGTTCCGGCAGTGCCATGTTTCGAAAAGATAAAAAAATGGAGGAAGATTGGTCCTATGAAAAGGTCTTAAAATTGGCCTCTATTCAGAAAGAAATGATTCTAAAAGCTTATGATTTTCTTGCTCCGGGAGGAAAACTTTTATATTCCACATGTTCTTTTTCGGAAGAAGAAGATGAAGATGTGATTCGTTATCTTCTTACAAAAAAAGATGCAGAACTTATTCCTTTAGTCAATTCTCCGTCTTTTTATGAAGGAACATTAAAAGGAACCATTCATCTTTTTCCTTTTTTATTTGAAGGTGAAGGGCATTTCTTCGGATTAATACAAAAACCATTAAAAGAGGAAAGAAATTATTTAAAAAAACAAAAGAGCATTCCAATGCCATCATTTATCTTTCCTTTTGACGGCTATGTTTACGAAAATCAAAAAAGATATACCCTTTGTTCTTTTCAAGAAGAAATTTCCTATTTAAAAGTAATACGGAAAGGATTAATTTTAGGATCTTATGATAAAAAACTCGGATTTATCTATGATCATGCCATTTCTCGATATTCTAAAATATTACCCTATTCTCTTCCGATTCCTGTGGAAGATATGCAATCGTATTTAGCCGGAAATCCATTAAAATTAGAGGCACCGGATGGTTATGCAATTTTATCTTATAAAAAACTTCCTTTTGCCATCACCAAAATTCACCAGGGTATTGCAAAAAATCACTATCCGAAAGGATTGAGAAAAAATTATGAAAAAAAAGAATTTTAATCGATTTTTTCTTATTTTTTCCTTTACATCTTTTCTTGTGTAAAAAAGAAAGAAATGATAGAATAATGACTATGAAAGAGACACAATTTTCCCGTACCGAGCAATTAATTGGAACTGAAAATGTAAAATATTTATCACAAAAATCCGTCGCCATTTTTGGCTTGGGAGGTGTCGGTGGTCATGCCATCGATGCTTTAGTGCGCAGCGGAATCGGTAAAGTTCTTTTGGTTGATTTTGATGTCATCACTTTGAGTAATATAAATCGTCAACTGATTGCCAATCATGAAACGCTGGGAAGAAAAAAAGTGGAAGTTATGAAAGAGCATCTTTTGAAAATAAATCCGAAATTAATCGTAGAAACTTATGATCTTTTTTATGAGGAAGATTCTCCGATAGATTTCTCGATGGTTTCTTATGTGATTGATGCCATCGATTCCTTAAAATCCAAAATTTCCTTAATTACATTTTGCAAAAAGAATCATATTCCCATTATTTCGGCTATGGGTGCCGGAAATAAACTGGATCCGCTAGCTTTTGAAGTCACCGATATTTCTAAGACATCGGTATGTCCTTTAGCAAAGCGAGTGCGACAAGAATTAAAAAAGCAAAATATTGATTCGTTAAAAGTTGTCTATTCCAAAGAAAGTAATGCACGAAAAGAATTTGATTACGATGAAAATCATCATATTTACCCTTCCAGTATTGCCTTTGTTCCTTCCGTCATGGGTTTAATTTTGGCCAGTGAAGTGATAAAAGATCTCATCAAGGAAAAAGGAGCTTCTTTATGCGGGAATTAAATGATCTGGAGCAATCCATTACCAAAAAATTTCGGATGCGACTTTGGTCTCGTTTTGTAAAAGCCTGCAAAGAATACCAATTGATTCAACCAGAAGATAAAATTATGGTTTGTATATCCGGCGGAAAAGATTCAATGTTGATGGCAAAACTTTTTCAACAACTCTTGAAACATTCGGATTTTCAATTTGAAGCAAAGTATATCGTTATGAATCCCGGCTATAATGAAAGAAATTTAAATTTAATTCGAAAAAATTTAGATCTACTTTCTATTCCCGCGGAAATTGTGGAAACCGATATCTTTAAAATTGCCAATGCACAAGAAAAAAGTCCCTGTTTTTTATGTGCGAAAATGCGACGGGGTGCTCTTTATCATATTGCACAAAATTTAGGTTGCAATAAAATTGCTTTGGGACACCATTATGATGATGTCATCGAAACTACATTGATGAATTTATTAAATGTCGGTTCGTTTCAAACGATGCTTCCCAAACTGCATAGTACGAATTTCCCCGGACTTGAATTAATTCGTCCGATGTATTGTATCCGCGAAAAAGATATTATCGGATGGAAAAATTATCATCACTTGGAATTCATTCAATGTGCTTGTAAATTCACGGAAGAAAATCTCGGCTCGGAAGATCATATCGGAAATTCCAAGCGTGCCGAGACAAAAAAATTAATTCACGATCTTTTAAATTACAATCCTCAGGTAGAAAAAAATATCTTCAAAAGTACCACAAATGTTGTGTTGGAAAAAATTCTCGGCTATAAAAAAGGAAAGGAAAAAATCACTTTCCTTGATGATTACGATAAAAAGAAAGAAGATTAGATTCTTTCGATGATACAATTGTCTTCAAAACATTTACCGTATAATTCCACGGATTTCGGCAATTGTACGTTTTTTAAACCTGTTTTCAAAAACGCTCCATCACGGATTCTTTTTAATGAATTAGGAAATTGCACTTCATTTAAAGCTTCACACGAATAAAATGCATCCGTGGAAATACTTTCTAGCGAAGAAGATAAATTCACCTGACACAATTTTCGGTTGGAGGAAAAAGCTTCACTTCCGATAAAAGTTACCGAATTCGGAAGATCAATTTTTTCTATTGCCGTATTTTTAAATGCCGAAGGTCCAATCTGATCGACTTTTCCTTTTAATACGACCGATGTTAAATTTTCACAATCTCCGAAAGTTTTGTAAGGTAATTTTTCTACATTCTCTAACGAAGCCGTGGTAACTTTCGATTCGCGAAAAACATGACTGCCAAGAACACAATCCTTTAAATTTACTGTGGAAATACCCGATCGATAAAAAGCATAATCGCCGATATTTTTTACAAATTCAAAAGAAAATTCCTTTAAATTTTCCGTATCTTTGAAAGCATAAGAATCGATGGTGTCGACATTCGGAGCAAGCACCTTGCTAAGTGAAGATGCTTTTTCAAAACATGAACCGGAAATCTCTTTTATACTTTCTCCGAAATTCACCTCTTTTAAATGAGCACAATTAAAAAATGTATCAATATCCATTTTTTCATATGTATTCGGGAAAGTAACCTCTTCCACTTGCGAAGAGGCAAATACTCCTTTATATGTTTGAAGTAAATTCGGAGGTAAGGTAATTTTTTTCAAAGCGCTGCTTTCAAAAACATGATCCCCGATATATTGTAAATTCGTTGCTTTTGAAAGATCGATTTCTTGCAACGATGAATTTCGGAAAATATCATAAGGAAGTGTGGTAATAAAAGAATTTTCGATTTCCAATGTCTGAATAAAAGAATTATCTTTCAAAAAATAATCCTGATCGTTATCGGAAATATAAATTCCCGTGATGGCATATTTTATTTCATTTCCGTTTTCATCTTCTCTAAGAAAATATTCTTCGATTTTGGCGTGTTCCAAATTAAATCCCGGGCGAGCACCGATAAGACATGTTTTCGTGGAATCATCATAATAATAGTGAAATCCGATGGTATTTTTCTCCGAAGAAGAACATCCTGCCAAAGGAAGAAAAAGAAGAGATAGAATCCAAGCACTTTTCAATTTATTCATGAGGAATTCTCCTTAAAAAAGCTAAAATTTCGTTCATGGGTTCTTTTGTTAAATACTCTTCAAAAAGGATATAAAAATGATTCCAATCCGGGCCATGAACCGTTACCGTTTTTGCTTGCTTTGCAGTCGATTTCTTGGCAATATAATAAAGATCTTTGTCTAAAGAATATTCATCCGCACTTCCTTTGAAAAGCAAATAAGGAACGGAAGATTTATAGTATTTTTTTGTTTTTATCATCGATAACGAAATATGATACGATAGAGAAACGACTCCCTTTGTTTTTGTTCTTTTCATAATCTTTTCTGCTTTTTCTTTTCCCTTTTTCAAACGTAATTTTAAAACCTTAAAAGCATTTTTCAAATGAATCCAAAATAATTTTGTTTTAAATAAACTCACTGTCGGAGATAAATAAATCACTCCCGAACAATGAGTCTCTTGTGCGACTTTGGCAACAATTCCGCAGGAAAAAGAATATCCGCATAGAAGAATATCATAATCCTCTTTTTGCTTTTCTTGCACAATCTTTTTTAAAGTTTCCACCATAGCCTTGGGTTTGGAAGTTTTGCTTTTTTCCCGATCATATAAATAAACCAGTTCAAACTCTGTATTTTCCACCGGATGTTCATCCATATATTTTTTAAAAAGTCCGAAATCATGCCAATCATGAACCATAAAGCCATGAACAAGCAGAACTATGCGTTTCTTCATCAGCGATACCTTTCCATCAAAATTCCTGCCGCAACAGCAACATTCAGAGATTCCATAAAATCCATCTTTATTTTAACGATTTTTGTAGCAACTTTCAATGCGTTTTCACTGACTCCCCTTCCTTCATTACCGAAGATCAAAAGAAATGGTTTTTTTATTTCTATTTTTTTATAATCTTCGGCATCCCGTAAAGAAGTGACAATGATTTCCATATTTTTATCGATTATAGAATCTAGTGTCACATCTTCATAGCAATCGATTTGAAAAATACTTCCCTTTGTGGCAGACAAAGTTTTTGCAGAATATAAGGAAGCACAAGTAGGAGATAAATAAACTTTATCATAGGAGAATGCACATGCGGTACGAAGAATTGTTCCCACATTCCCGGGATCTTGTATACCATCAAGATAAATCATCTTCTTTCCCTTTGTTTTTTCTTTTTCAGGATATTTGCACAATATTATCGGTGCAACACTCTGTTCATAAAGGGAAAGCTTATTCATGACTTTTGTATCGATAAGCGTTAAAGGTATTCCCTGTGTATCCAATTCTTTTAAAGAAAAAACTTCCAATGCAAGTCCGCTTTGAAGTGCCGGGGCAAGAAAATCCTCACCCTGAACAAGAAAAAATTTTTGCTTTTTTCTTTCTCCGGTCTTATGCAAAAGACTTATTTCTTTAATATGTGAATTTGCTGTCGAGGTAATTTTCATTGTTTCACTCCAAAAGTTATCTTTTTTAAACGTTCATCATAATCGGGACAAAAACGATAAAGAATTTCATAAAATTTTTTTGAATGATTGGGAACAAAATCATGACTCAATTCATGGATGACAATCGCATCCAATAAGTATACCGAAAAATGAATCAATTCCCAATGAAAGGTCAATAATTTCTTGCGAATGTAATTTTTTCCTCGTGCCGCAGACATTGTCGTAATTTTCACTTGATGAGAATAGGTTTTCATTTCTTTTTCATAGAAATGTACACGTGAAGTGAAAATATCCAAAGCAAATTTCTCCAATTTTTTTTGTAGTTCTTCATCATTCCGAACAATCAAGTCCTTTTTTTCGGGAATTTGGTAAGAAAAAGGTCGAATCAATCGCCTTTTTTCTCCCAGAACATAGCAAAAATCTTTTCCATACAAAAATTCATTCGGAAATTTTTGAATAATTTTTTCGGTATAAACTCGATTTAAATATTTTTCAATGGTAACAATAGAAGTAGAAAACGGACAAGAAATATAAATTTGTCCATAAGAATAATGACTTGTTTTTAAAAAAGAGGCCGTTTCTCTTATAACGACATTCACTACTTTGCCATGTACATTTGCAATAACCTTTTTTTCCATGATTTTATTATATATGTTATAATAAAAATAAGAAAGAGGAGAAAGCTTCATGCGAAAAATCTTAGTAAGTGCATGTTTATTGGGATATCCTTGCCGATATGACGGAAAATCCAATCTTGAACCCAAAATATTCGAATTGAAGAAAAAATATATTTTGATTCCCATTTGTCCCGAGCAATTCGGTGGTCTTCCTACACCGAGAAATAAAAGTGAGCGAAAAGGAACAAAAGTCATTTCCGAATCCGGAAGTGATGTAACTGCTTTTTTTCTTCATGGTGCCGAAAAAACACTGGAAATTGCAAAGAAAGAAAATCCTCTTTTTTGTATTTTAAAAGAGAATTCTCCTTCCTGCGGAGTCCATTTTATCCATGATGGAAATTTTCAGGGAAAGAAAATTTCAGGGCAAGGAATAACTACCGAATATCTAAAAAAACATCATTATCTTCTATATAGTGAACAAGATTTTTTGAAAAAAAACTAGAACGAAAAATTCTTATGAATTTTTTTTATTTCTCCATATATATCTTTTTCAATTTCCAAATATCTTGCACATACTGTTCAATCGTACGATCACTAGAAAAATATCCGGCATGTGCAATATTGATTAAGGCACTTTTTGCCCATTTCAATGGATTTTTATAATGTTCTTCCGTCTGGAATGTAGCGTCGATATAAGAATAGAAATCTTTCAAGGAAAAATATTCATCATTCCGATACATGATTTCATCAAAAATCATTCGGAAACAATCACGATTTTCTTCGAAAGTTCCATCAACTAACGAATCCATAATCCGACGTATCCAATAATCCGAATGATACAAATCCCAAGGAGAATATAATCCCGATCGCTTCAATTCGGTGATTTCATAATCTTTCAATCCGAAAATAAAGGCATTTTCTTTTCCGACCAAATCGACAATTTCCACATTGGCGCCATCCAGAGTTCCAAGAGTCAAAGCACCATTAATCATGAATTTCATATTACTTGTCCCGGAGGCTTCTTTACCTGCAGTAGATATTTGTTCCGATACATCACTACCCGGAATAATCATTTCTGCAGAAGAAACACCATAATTTTCGATAAATACCACACGCATAAATCGATTTACTGCCGGATCCGAATTGATTTTTTCGGCGACAGCATTGATTAATTCGATAATTTTCTTTGCCAAAACATAACTTGGTGCAGCTTTGGCACCGAAGATAAAGGTTCTCGGTTCAATTTTGAAATTCGGATTTTCTTTTATATTCAAATAAAAATAAATAATTCGGAAAACATTCATCAATTGACGCTTATAAGCATGAAGACGTTTAATTTGGGTATCGAAAATCGAATTACTATCTACCGAAATACCCGAATTGCGATAAATATAATCCGCCAAAGCAATTTTATTGTGATGTTTAATGGTATTTAATTTCTTTAAAACCTCTTCATTATCTTGATAATCCAAAAGTTTTATCAAATTTTCCGGTTGAAGAATCCAAGAATCCCCGATTAGACTCGTCACATAACTTGCCAATTCCGGATTGGCATATAAGAACCAACGACGATGGGTAATTCCATTTGTTTTATTATTGAATTTTTCCGGGTATAAGACATAAAAATCATGGAAAGTATCTTCACAACAAATCTTGGTATGAAGTTTTGCAACGCCATTCACGGAAAAACAAGTGTGAATGCCTAAATTTGTCATATAAATCATACCATCTTTAATAATTTTTACGCGTTGAATAAAATCATCATCATATCCTTTACTCCGTAAATCCAAAATCATACGACGATTGATTTCCTCGATAATCATAAAAACACGGGGAACTAAAGTAGCTACATAATTCACCGGCCATTTTTCCAATGCTTCCGACATAATGGTATGGTTTGTATAGGCCATAGAATTTTTCACTTGATCCCAAGCTTCATCCCAACCAAAGCCATGTTCATCCATAAGCAATCGCATTAATTCCGGAATTGCCAAAATCGGATGCGTATCATTTAATTGAAACACATATTTTTCTTTCAAATTTGCAAAAGTACCATAAACTCTTTTATGCGTTCTTAAGGTAGATTGTAATCCGGCAGAGACTAAAAAATATTGCTGTCTTAAACGTAATATACGACCATGTTCGGTAGAATCATCCGGATATAAACCATGACATAACTCACGAATGGCAGCAAGATATTCGCTGAAAGAAATATCACTGGGAAGATTATCATCACTCGGTTCCGCACTCCAGAGTCGTAATGTATTTACCACTTGATTGCGATATCCGATAACCGGCATATCATAAGGAACTGCCTTCACATGCATGGCATTTACCGTGCGAGAGCGAATTTGTCCGTTGTTATCTTGATATGTTTCCGCTTGACCGTAAAATTGAACATCCACGGCATGCTTCGGCTTATATATTTCCCATACATTTCCGTTACTCAACCATTGATCCGGAACTTCCACCTGTTTTCCATCGACAATTTTTTGACGAAAAAAACCATATTGATAACGAATACAATTTCCATGCCCCGGATAACCCAAAGATGCAATCGAATCCAAAAAGCAAGCGGCAAGACGACCCAATCCGCCATTTCCCAATCCGGCATCGGATTCTTGTTCTTCCAAAGCATTTATATCGATTCCCAAATCTTTAAGTCCCTGTTTTGCCACTTCGTAAATACCAAGATTCTGCATATTATTAACAAGCAATCGTCCGATTAAAAATTCCATGGAAAAATAGACTAATTGTTTATTTCTGTTTTCATTGGTAATTTCTTTACACTCTTTCCAATCAAAAGAAGTATAATCCCGGACCATACTGCCGAGAATATCGTACAATTCGGTAATATGACACTTTTTATAATCGTTTCCGTACTTTGTAATGGCACGATTTTTAAATTCTTTTTTAAAATTTTCTACATTTTTAAACATGGTAAGCTTGTTTCCTTTCCTAATTTTTATACTTATCTTTTAAAATTTTTGTCATTTTGAAAATCATAGCTCCGTAAGAAGCCAATTTAATCGTAATTTTATATGGTTGATTAAAGCAATTTCCTCTGGAGGCTACCAAAGGTAATCCGTTATATTGATTATATCCGCCATAGACATCTTTATCCGAATTAAAAATTTCCACATATGTACCTTCTTCACAGATTCCAACATCGTAATTTTCATAAAAATTCGGTGTCATATTAAAGATAAAAACCAAAGTTTCCCGAATATTTTCATCTTGATAAGAGCGTTGAAATGCATAGATGGATTGTGTCGTATTATCCGCCATCAACCATTGAAAATGAATCGGATTATATTCTTCCACATACATGGCTTTCTCCGAACGATAAATTAAATTCAAATCCCTTACCAAGCGTCTTATGGAATCATGCTTGGGGAATGTTTTCAAAACCCAAGGTAAGGACTTTTTTTCCGACCATTCATCAAAAGAAGCCAATTCATTTCCCATGAAATTCAATTTTTTGCCCGGATGAGAGAATTGATAAGTATATAAATTTCTTACTTGTGCAAATTTTGCATCGTAATCACCGAATATTTTATTGATGATTGTCCCTTTTCCGTGTACCACTTCATCATGCGACAAAGGTAACAAAAAATTTTCCGAATAAAAATATGCCATAGAAAAAGTAATTTGATGGTGATGATAGCCACGATAAATCGGGTCTTTGGCATAATATTTCAGTGTATCGTTCATCCAACCGAGATCCCATTTATAGTCAAATCCCAATCCTCCGAATTCCAAATCTTTTGTTACGCCTTGAAAATCGGAAGAATCTTCGGCAATAAGCATACAGGAATTATGGGCAATATGTAATTTCCCGGTTAATCTTTTCATAAATTCAATTGCACCGTCATTCGTTCCCCGATTGGAATTTCCTCCCCAATAAATAAGATTGGAAACCGCATCAAAACGAATTCCGTCAAAATGAAAATAATCGAGAAAATAATTTGCCCCGGACATCAGAAAACTACGAACCGGATCTTTTCCCAAATCAAATAATTTACTTCCCCATTGCGAATATTCATTTTCACCCGAATATTCAAAAAGATTCGTGCCATCATATTTTTCCAAAGAATAGGAATCCGTAGCAAAATGTACGACCACATAATCCAAAATGACACCGATTCCCACCTGATGAAGACGATCCACAAAACTCATAAGTTGGAAAGGATTTCCATATCGAGAATCAACGGCATAAAATCCGGTAGCCTGATATCCCCAACTACCATCAAAAGGATATTGGGTAACCGGCATCAGTTCCACATGGGTGTAGCCATGTTCCAAAAGATAAGGAATCAATTTATCGCAAATTTCTTCATAAGAAAGATTTCGATCTTGCAAAGCTCCAAGCCAAGAACCCAGATGCATCTCATATATGGACACCGGTTTATCAAAATTCCGTGTTCTTTTTTTCATAAATTCATCATCATGCCAAGCAAAATCATTGATATTGAAAACCCGAGAACATGTCATCGGTCTTAAATCGCTGAAAAAGCCAAATGGATCCTGCTTATCACGATAGATTCCATCTGCTCCGCAAATATGAAATTTGTAAGAAGCATAATTTTCTACATTAGGAACAAATACCTCATAAGCACCCGATTCATCCACACGAGTCATGCGATGTACCATCGGATTCCAACCATTAAAATCCCCGATTACCGAAATATCTTTTGCCATCGGAGCATAGGTACGAAATACGACACCTTTTGTTCCGTTTCTTTCTTCAAAATGTGCGCCAAAATATTTGTAAGCTTCAATTGTTTGTCCCATTAAGAAATCATATAAAATTCCAAATGCCATTTCATTGCTCCTTAAGTAAAGGCTCATGCCATAATTATTTTACCAAAGCAAATGGAAAAAATAAATTCTTTTCAAAGTTTAACTCTATTTTCATGAATTCTTTATCAAAGAACATCAAATACAAAGAAAAAAATCACCAAAAAAAAGAAAAGAAATAGAATAAAGTGATATGTCAAAAAAAATTTATTTCTTTTCTCGAATAATTTTCGGAAGCATTTACATTTTCCTTCTCTTTTTTTTCAGTTACGAATCCTTAAAAGACGGAAAAGTATCCGCAAATTCATCCAATACATTTCGGTTACTTCTTTCTGTCCTCTTTTACTTGATTTTTAAGAAAAAATTACCTTGCGATTTATCTTTTAAAATTTTCGTGCGAAAAGGAATCGGTCATTTCGGATATTTCTTTCTTCTGGGGAGTATATCCTTTTATTTTTATCTTTCCGTTTTCAAGAAAAAAACTTTTCCTATTTTTCTTTTTTTTCATGTCGGAAGCGGAATGATTTTTATATTTTTGACCGAATTCCTTTTTCAAAATATCGCAGTTCATCGCTTTCCATCTTTTTCCGATGTGGCACTGGATAGTTCAGGATTTTTTCTTGCTACTTTGCTTTTTCTTTTCTTTTTTCTTATTTTGAAAAAGCGATGGAAATTTTAATTTTTCATAAAAAATTTTTTTTAAAAGTAAATTAAGGCATAAATTTTTTATGAAGTTTTATCGTTTCTTTACATCGAAAAAAACTTATATTAAAATGAAATTATTACAAGGAGAATGTATATGTCAAAAGTTTTTGCAGTAAATGCCGGTAGCTCATCTTTAAAATTTAAACTATATGAGATGCCGGAAGAAAAAGTTATTTGTTCCGGCCTTTTGGAAAGAATCGGAGAACCCAGTGGTCGTTTTATTTTAAAACCGACAGGAAAAGAAAAATCCGAGGTAGTCTGTCCCATCAAAGATCATGGTATAGCCGTCAATATGCTTCTGGATTCTTTAGTTGAACAAGGTATTGTTCGCAGTTTATCGGAAATAAAAGGCGTCGGTCATCGAATTGTTCAAGGAGGACATTATTTTAGTGATTCCGCGGTTTTTGATGATAAAACCGAAAAAATCATTGAATCTTTAATTCCTTTGGCACCATTACATAATGCCGCGCATTTGGTTGGCTTCCGTGCTTTTAAAGAGGCTTTACCCGAAGTAAAACAAGTTGCTGTTTTTGATACGGCTTTCCATCAAACCATGGAACCGGAAGATTACATGTATGCTTGTCCTTATGAATATTATGAAAAATATATGGTGCGGAAATACGGTGCCCATGGTACTTCACATAAATATCTTTCTCAAGAAGGACTGAAATATCTTAAAGGAATCAAAAATCCACGAATTATTTCTTGCCACATTGGTTCCGGTGCTTCCTTATGTGCCATCAAAGACGGAAAATGCGTTACCACCTCAATGGGATTAACTCCTCTTGCCGGTGTTATGATGGGAACAAGAACCGGTGATATTGATGCTTCCGTCATGCCTTATCTTGTTCGCCAAACCGGAAAATCCGCGGAAGATATCTATCAAGAATTCAATAAAAAATCCGGATTACTAGGAATTTCCGGTGTTTCCAATGATAGTCGGGATGTTACTGCCGCGGCACAAGAAGGAAATGAAAGAGCCCAATTGGCCATAAAAATGTATATTCGTCGTATTGCCGATTACATCGGTCAATATTATGTCCGACTCGGTGGATGTGATTTGATTATTTTCTCTGCCGGTGTTGGTGAAAACGCTCCCGAATATCGTGCAATGATCTGCGATCAAATTAAAGATGCTTTGGGCGTCCAATTGGCTCCGGAATTAAATAACAGTGCCTGTGGAAAAGAAAGTATCATTTCTGCCGTCGATAGTAAAATCAAAGTCGTAGTAATTCCTACCGATGAAGAAGTAATGATTGCCCGGGATGTCGTTCGATTATTAAATATCTAAAACATATCTTTTTTTAAAGAAAGCGGTTATGAAAAACCGCTTTTTTATTATTTTTTTTGTATTGCATTTTTCAAGATATCTTTTTCTTTTTTCATTTCCTTTGAAGACATAAAAGAAAAGACATATTCTTTTTGAAAATCCCATCGGGAAAGAATTTCTTTTATCGATAAAATATATTTTGCGTTTTTTATATGAAGAATACGATCGTCTTTTCCTTCATTTTCTTGCATTTTTGCCAAAGGAAATAGATATACTTCATCAAAAAGCGACAATACTTTTTCAAAATCTTTTTTCAATGCAAAAACTCTTGAATAACGATCTCCTTCAAAAATAGCGATTTTCTTTCTTTTCTTATATAAATAACAAAGATTTTCATAATGCAGACGGATCTGATTGGGATGATGGGCATAATCATCAATAAGAATTTGATTTTCTACTTTTTCAATATTAAATCGTCTGGAAGCCAAAGAAAAAGTATCCATTTTATCCGTTGGAAAAATTTCCAGATGTTCTTTACAAAACGCATAGCAAACCGTTAATAAAGGGATAAATTGTTTTCCTTTCAGTATGGTATGAATTCTTTCTACTTCTTTTCCTCGATAAAAAATGGAAAAATTCAAATTTTTTTCATTCATGGTAATATTTTTATAAGAATAAGTAGCCTCATCTTCTTCACCAAAGGTAATCGCATGGTGAAAAGGAGATAACAAGTGTTTTTCTTTATATGGTAAATAAACGGATGTTGCTTTCTTTAAAAAAATGCGAAAACTTTCTTCATATTCTTCTCTGCTCTTAAAAAAATCAACATGATCATAATCCACATTTAATAAAATAATTTCTTTTGGAGAATAAGCAAAATAATGATTTTTGTATTCACAGGATTCCAAAAAAAAGTATTTACTCTTTCTTCGTTTCGCATGTCCGTCTCCTCTTAAAAAAGATGCATCCAAAAGATGTGCAATCAACCCGACACATGTTGTTTTACCATGGCTTCCTGCAATGGAAATGACCGGCTCTTTTTTTAAATAGCTTTGCAAAAAACGATTATAAAAAGTATATTTCTTTTTTTGCTCTTCCAATATTTTTTTTGTGTCTTCAAAAGCATGTCCCACAATAAAAAAATCCGCATCGATATTTGGAAAACTATTCAAGGGAAGAATGGAAATATTTTCTTTTTCCAATTCTTCCTGAGTTGATATGAAATCCGAGACATCCTCTCCAAAAACAAAATACCCGTCTTGCTTTAAAAGTAAGGCCAAACTTGCCATACCGCTTCCTTTGATACCGATAAAATAGATTTTCATTGAATCACCAATATAAAATATGTAAAATCTTCGGAAACTTGTTTCCAATACAAAAAATTTTGTTCCTTCTTTTTTTTGATGTCTTTTTTTCTAAAAATATTTTTCGCTATTTTTTTTAAGTTTATGATACATTTTAAAAAAACCACGATTTTTTTCGTGGTTTTTTATGAGCTTTTTTTATTTCACTAATTTCAAATGTCTTGGTAATCCATCAACCCATAATGGAGCGATTTCCGCTTGAATCAAAGGGCGAATGTAATGAACAAGTTCCTCTTTGACAAAGGTTCCGTCATCGCTGATCCATTCCAAAGGTACTTTCTTTTCGACATTGGCGATATAATGAACATCCGCAGGTTCGGTAATACACATATAGGGATCTTCACTGACTCTTTTTAAAGTAATCACATGTCCGGATAATCCATTCAAAGCTGCTTTCACTGCCGCACCACCGGTATTGAATGCCTCGGTAATATCAATTCGAGAAGTCATATGTGCCGCACATCGCTGTAAGGATGATAATTCAATTGCTCTTGTCTTTACATTAAAGGCAGTTGCTACACGAGAAGCTAAATAACGAGCGGTCCCGGATAGTTGTTTATGACCGAAGGAATCCACGTATTCTACATGATCCGCTAATTCACAAACATATCGGCCATCCTTTACTTTCACACCTTCGGAAACAGCAATAACAATTGAGCGATTCTCTTTTAACAATTCTCCGGTCTTTTTCAAAAATAAATCAATGTTAAATGGTATTTCAGGTAAGAAAATCATATCGACACCACTGCAATCCTCACCTTTTGCCAAAGCCGCTGCCGCCGTTAACCATCCGGCATTTCTTCCCATAACTTCCACAATGGTAACAACTGGATAATCATAAACCAAACCATCGCAAATGATTTCTTTCATGGTTGCAGCAATATATTTTGCGGCGCTTCCATAACCCGGAGTATGATCCGTCATGGCCAAATCATTATCGATTGTCTTCGGAACACCCATGAAACGAATCGGGCTTTTGATTTTTTCACCGTAATCCGATAATTTTTTGATTGTATCCATGGAATCATTTCCACCGATATAAAAGAAAGCATAAATTTCCAATTCATTCAGAATTTTGAAAATCTTTTCATAAGTTTCTTCATTACCTTCAATATCCGGCAATTTATAACGGCAAGATCCCAAAAAAGAAGATGGAGTTCTTTTCAATAAATCCATATCTAAATCCGATTTGATTTGTTGTCTTAAATCCACGACATCTCGATCCAATAAACCTTTAATTCCATGAACCATTCCGTAAATTTTGTCACATTTCAAATCTTTCGCAGTTTTAAATACACCTAACAAAGAAGAATTAATGACAGATGTTGGGCCACCAGACTGACCGACAATTATATTTTTCATATTGTTTGATCTCCTTCTTTTTTCATTATAAAATATTTTTTTTCGTTTGTAAGGTCATTTTCATTTTCTTGTGCTTAGGTTTAATTTTTTATTATAACGATTATGTTATCCTCAAAAAATTTTTCTCTGGAAATTATTTTTATTTTTCTCTTTTGTTTAATTTTACTTTTTCCAATCGAGAGGAAAAAACATTTTTTCTTCCTTCTTTTGCCTCGCTTTTTCCGTTTAATTCCACAAGATCACCGGTAAAACCAACGGAAATTTTCACTAAATTTGTGCCTACGCCATAAGTATCCACGGGAACATGTGCATTTTCAAATTCTTGAATTTTTTTGGCATCAAAACCGCTGGAAACAATAATTTTCACATAAGTAAAGTTTTCTTTATCTAATGCTTCTCGTAGCGCAAAAACCAATTCTTTGCATACTCCGTGTGGATCAAAAGATGATGTATCTTTATCATCAAAATAATGGTCAATCAAGGATTTGGAAGTATCGATTCGCACCGCATTTAATCTTTCTTTCAAATGACGAGCAATCATAAGTGAATCCGCAACAACATTATTATGATAATCGATTAATGCCGTGACCTTTTCCTGGGGATATGTTTTCAGATAAAAATCCGCAGCCTTTAAAATATCGCCTCCGCAGATTTGAATCAAAGCATGAGGCATTGTTCCCATACCTTTTCCACCCCACCAATAGCCCATGGCATCGGTAGAATCAAGCTTTAATCCCGCAACATAAGCACTATAACCATCTCCGATTTGGGTATGATATTCATCCTGACGATCGGCCATATTGATAACGGCCTTCCCATTCGCGGCTTTCAAAACTCGATAAGTATTGGTTGCCACAGAACTGCGACGTGCCAAAATTCCATCAATCATACTTTCCAAAAAACCGAAATCTTCATATCGTCCTGTTATTTTCAATACCGGTTCTCCGTTGGAAATCATATCACCATCATTTAATGCTTCGATTTCCAAATTTTCAGGATTTTCTGCAAAGCACTGAATTAAAGCAATTGCTTCATCTATCCCACAAAGCATGACATCATCTTCTCTTTGGAAAAATTGCATGGTCACTTTCTGATTCGGAATATTTTCCATGACGATTTTTCTTGTTTTCAAAAAATAGTTCGCGGTAAAAAAACCTTCCTTTAATCGCGGATCAAATTGAAAAGTTTCATTTGTTAAGCGATGAATCAATCCTTTTGCTTTCTTTTCTACTTCCAACATAATTTACCTCTTTCTAATTTTCGTAGCGAAAATTTGCCAAATCTTTTTCCTCTAAAGATTCCAAAATATGCGTTAATCCTCGAACAGCATTTTCAAAATCACTCACATCCAAAACACTGGAGGGAGTGTGAATTGCCCGAGCACATAAACAATACGTCAGTGTTGGGATTCCTTCCCGAACACGGTGTAAATCCCCGGCATCGGTACCACCTTTACCGATATAATATTGATAAGGGACCTGCACTTCTTCCAAACACTTCTTTTGAAAAGCAATTAATTCTTTTCTTGCAATCATAGATCGATCAAATACCCGCAGTAAAACCCCTTTTCCTAAAGAGCCTTCTTCCTGATCGGTTGCCGGAGAACAATCCACGACAATTGCTAAATCCGGATGAACGAATTCCCCGGCGGAATGTGCTCCGCGAAGTCCGACTTCTTCCTGCATACTTCCGCCTAAATATAACTCGTAAGGTAATTCTTTTTGCACATTTCTTACGGCTTCTATTCCCATAGCAAGTCCCATTCGGTCATCCAAAGCTTTTGATAATATTCTTTTTCCGTGATTCAAAAAAGAAAATTTCCCTTCCAAAAGAATCGGATCTCCGATAGTAATCTCCTTTTTTGCCTCTTCTTTGGAAAGAAATCCAAAATCAAAACTCATATTTTCAATCGATGTTTTTTCATTTTCTTTTCCTTGAAATAAATGTGGAGACAAGGCTGAAGCCGTACCATATAAAAAATCTCCGTTCTGTTTTTTTAATATTGCTCGGGAAGCTAGGATCGTTTCCACATTGAATCCTCCTAATGGAGAAACTTTCACACAGCCATTTTCCAAAAATCCGGTAACCACGAATCCTACTTCATCCATATGGGATAGAAGAAGTACTCTTCTTGTATTTTTCTTCTTGGAATGTTTTATTCCATATATATTTCCAAAAGGATCCCGTTGTACTTCAAGTGACATTTCTTCATATCTTTTTCTAAGATATTTGGCAACATCTTCTTCGTGCCCGGAAGGGCCGAAAAGCTGAGTTAAATCTTCAAGTAATTGTTTATCCATATCATTCTCCTTTTCTTGCCACAAAACGAGTAATTTTTTTCTCTTGTGAGCGAAATTTTATTTCATAATCCGTCAATGCATCCATTGAATCTTCTCCATTATAATCCATTGTCATCGATTCGAGAATAAAAGAAGAATCTTTTAAATAATGTAGACTATCCGAAAATAGATCCTCATTATCGGTTTTAAAATACAATTTTCCTCCTCTTTTTAATAATCTATAATATTCCTTTAAAAAAGAAGGATAAGTCAAACGACGTTTTTGTTGCCTTTTTTTTGGCCATGGGTCAGAAAAATTCAAATAAATGGCATTCAAACTTTCATCGGAAAATTTAAAAAATAATTTTTGTATATCCGAGCAAATGAAATGCAAATTATTTCTTTTTTCTTCACCGATGGTCTTTATACTTATTGCCAATGCGGAACGTTGTATTTCTACACCTAAAAATTCACATTCCGGATTTTTTCTTGCCATTTCCAAGAGAAATTTTCCTTTTCCGGAACCGATTTCCAAAACAAGATTTTGTGTTCTCTTCAAAAATTCTTCAACATCATCTTCTTTGAGAAGATAGGCACTTTCTTCCAGAAGAGAATCCATCCATTTTCTTTTTCTTAATCGCATAATCTTCCCAAAGCATCGATAGCATGCGCATATATAGCCATAGAATCAATTAAATCATCCAAATGAATCGTTTCATCGGAATTGTGAATTCGATCATCTCTTCCCGGAAAATGAGAACCAAAAGCAATTGTATTTTTACTTTCTTTTGCATAGGTTCCTCCCCCGATTGTCATTATCGGAGTCTTTTCATCTCCTGTTTCCACCTGATAAACTTTTAAAAGCGTTCGTACCATCGGTCCATAAGGATCAACGAGTAAAGGTTTGCAAGAAGAAAGCAATGTGTGCGTTCCCAAATTCATTTTATTCAATTTTTCAATAATTTTTTTCGGTTGAACATTCTCAGGATAACGGAAATTAACCACATATGTAAGAATTCCGTCTTTATAGTCCATCAAGCCGACATTAATCGTAGTATTTTTCAGCAATTTTGTTTCATGATAAATTCCCAATGTTGTACCATCACCATCAAAATAACTTTGTGCGATATTGCTAAGACGTACATCCAAGAAATAGAAAGACAAAAAGCGCAATAAAACCAATGCTGCATTTACTCCTAAATTAGGTTGCGATCCATGTGCAGCTTTTCCGAATACTTCCAAATGATAAGATCCCTCACCATTATTTTCTAAACTATATTCGCATTCTGTTGCGCCGAAATATGCTTTCACCGCTTTTGCAATATTATCGTTTGTCACAATGTCTGCCGAAACATGATCTAACACACTATTCGGAGCAGTTCCTCCGTGTAATGACGAAAGAAATGGTAAATCCAACTTCTGTTCCACTTTGTAGTTTGCAATTCCTTTTTCACCATAAATTAAAGGGAAATCTCCATCCGGAGTAAATCCATATTTTGGATAAGGCTTTTTTAATTTATGAAAATAATAATCTAAACAGGCAGATCCCGATTCTTCATTTCCGCCGATAACTAAACGGACCTGATATCCTTCAATTCTTCCAGCATCTTTTAAAGCACAAAGAGCATGAAAAGCAGCCATCGCGGGTCCTTTATCATCCGAAGTACCGCGTCCATACATTTTGTCCTCAAAAACTTCCCCGGAAAAAGGAGGAAATTTCCATGTTCCAGAAACGGGAACAACATCACAATGTGCATATATACCAATGATGTCCCCTTTTCCATAAGAAATTTCCGTGCAATATCCATCACATCGATCAACTTCAAATCCTTCTTTTTCTCCTAATTGAGCAATATATTCCAATGCTTTTGCCACTTCATTTCCAAAAGGATGATTTTTATCTTTTGTATTTTCATCATAAACGGAAGGTATTTGTATCCATTTTTTCAAATCTTCCACGACATTTTTCTTATGTGCTTTCACCAATTGTTTATAATCAATCATTGCAATTCTCCTATGTCTTTTATTATATACTTATCTTAAAATGAAACCAAAGAAAAATCGAATTTATGCAGGAACTATTTGTTTTAAAAAACAATAAAA
>CANRDP010000002.1 GCA_947629415.1 uncultured Bacilli bacterium | reverse complement strand
TCTCCGTTTTTAAAACGAATAATGCCAAATCCATGTGGTCTTTTTCGCCAATCGGTTTCACCATAATATTCATTGTCATCATAGTTCAAAGATCGAAAAAAAGTCATAGCATTACCTCCAAATTTTTTTCTCTACTTTTATATTATCATAAGAAATAAATCTTGAATCTTTTTCATCTAAAAAATAAATTCAATTTTACTGTATAGAAATTTTTCTTTTGGGAATGATGAGTAGTGAGGTGAAATAAATTATGAAAAATCCATTAAAAAACATGAGTACCGAAGCAAAAGCAGGAGCAGCGTTATGTCTTGGAGCCGTAGTTATCTTTACCAGCGCATTTCTTTTATCTAGCGGAAGCGACCAAAAGATTTCGGTAAGTAGCAATTCCATTTCACAAACGACTTCTCATACATCCACTTCTTCATCCACTTCGACATTTACTTCTTCTGTTACACCGATTGTAGACGTCATGGAAGAAGAAATTATTCGACCTTATGAAGGAAATCCGGAAGTGCAACGTTATTTCTATAATGCAAATGATTCTCAGGAAATTCGTTTGAAATCCATTGTAAAAGAAGAAGGAAAAACTTCGCTTTATACAAAGAGTGTCGGAAATGATTATGCTTATAATGACGGAAGAGAATTTACGGTAATTGCTTCGCTTTCTGGAACGGTTATCGATAAATTATCCGATCCGAAATTCGGTAATGTTTTAGTGGTTGAGCATCGCTCAGGTGTTCAAATGCTTTATGCCTCTTTAGGAGAAATGAATGTAAATAAGGGTGACGAAGTAAAACAAGGTGAAAAAATTGCAACCTCCGGTACTTCCAAATATACTGAAGAATTTAAATCCGCCTTACATTTTGAAATTCTAAAAGATGGTAAAAATCAAAATCCTGAAAAATGCTATTCTACAGCCATTAAAGATTTGTAAAAAGAAAAAAGTTGCTCATTGCACTTCTTCTTATAAGAAGGTTACAGCGTAGACATGTTACTTTGATGAGGACAGACGATTTCAAATTGTCTGTTCTTTTTTGTTGCTTGGATTTAGATGGATATTTCAAGTTGTTGTAACTTATTTTTCAAAAAAGAAGCGGTTAAAGTTTCCGGTGTGAGTTTTTGTATTCAGTTAAGTCAATTGAGAGGTGAATGAAAAGAAAAATTTTCCGAAAAATGAGCAAGAATTTGTGTTTTTGAAATGTTTATGCTGAGTTATCTCAAATATTGAAAAAATGTATTTTAATTGTCAATAATTTTAAGAAAAATGTGTAAAAACAACTTAAAAAATAAAGAAAAATGTGTTATACTATGAGCGTTAGAACGGAAAAGGTGGTTTGTTATGAATCGAAATGCAATGGAAGAACTGAAAAGATGGCAGCATGATTCTGAACGTAAGCCGATGGTGTTACGCGGCGCTAGACAAGTCGGAAAAACTTGGCTGATGAAGGAATTCGGGAAGAAATGCTATAATCATTTTGTCTATTTTAACTTTGACGAAGAGGATGAACTGAAATCTGTTTTTGAAAAAAACAAAAATCCTGTACGGATCATTGAACTTCTCTCCATGATATCTGGGAGTAAAATTCAGCCTGGAAAAACACTCATTATTTTTGATGAGATACAGGAATGCCCCGAAGCGCTGAATGCGTTGAAGTATTTCAAAGAAAAAGCAAACGATTATCATGTGATTGCAGCTGGAAGTTTGCTCGGAACATTACTGGCACAACCGAAAACCTATCCGGTCGGCATGGTGAATCTGTTGGATGTTTTCCCGTTGAATTTTGACGAATTTCTAAACACCATAGATCCTGGTCTCTATGCTTTCTATAAGAGCATAGAAAAGGGGCAGAAAATCGAAGAGATTTTTCACAATCGACTTACCGATGCTTATAACTATTATTTGATCATCGGCGGAATGCCGGAGTGCGTTGCATCATGGGTCAAGTATAAAGACCCGGCGAAAATATCAAAAATACAGCAGAAACTGGTGGAGATATACGAAAACGATTTTTCCAAACACAATGGAAAAATTAATAGCGAACGTATTTTAATGGTATTCCGAAGCATTGTTTCTCAACTTGCTAAGCCGAACGAGAAGTTCATGTACGGAGCTATTCGGGAAGGCGGTCGAGCACGAGAATTTGAAGAAGCCATTGAGTGGCTTGTTTCTGCCGGAATGCTCAACCGTGTCTATAATGTTTCAAAGATGGAACATCCGCTTGCGGCATTTGATAAGCTGGATCAGTTCAAATTGTTTGTATTTGACACGGGACTTCTAAAACACATGGCAGGAATTGATAACAATGCAATTCTTTTAAAAGCCGACTACCAGTTCAAGGGTTCACTGACCGAAAATTATGTTTTGCAACAGCTTCGTGGACAATTTTCTATGGAACCACGATATTATTCGGACAAATCAAAAGAAATCGACTTTGTATTGCAGAAGGAAATGGAGATCATTCCCGTAGAAGTAAAAAGCGGTGAAAATAAATCCGCACCATCTTTCAAAAAATATATTGCCGAACATCCTTCAGTGAATGCCATCCGCTTCTCCAAACGCGGATACCGCAAGGATGGTGCGTTTACTAATATTCCATTATATCTTGCAAGAAAGTTAAAAGATCTTCTGTAAACTTTGTAAAACAATGTAGATATTCGGATGAATTTTTTTATCTCCATGAAGTTTATTTTCCATCGGTTTTTCATGAGATATTTTTACCATGCGTATGAGAACTTCACATATTGAATTTTTTTTTGTACAATTTTTTCTTTTTTGCGGATGGTATAAGTAGGAGGAGATAATGATTACTTGTCCTATTTGCGGAAATAATGATTTACGATATTTTGCTTACAATGCAAAAAAACAAATATATTGTCGAAAATGTATTCGTTTTCAAGGAAAAAAAGCAGAAGAAAATTTTCAAATTCATCCTAGCAAAATGCATTTGGATTTTTCTCTTTCTCCTGAGCAAGAAAAAATATCGAATAATATAGATTTTGCTATACAAAATCACCAAAATGTTTTTTTATATGCCGTCACGGGTGCCGGAAAAACCGAGTTAGTTTATAAAGCAATGGAAAATGTTTTATCGAAAAAAAAGCAAGTAGGTTTTGTTATTCCGAGAAAAGATGTGGTTTTGGATTTATATCCACGAATTTCTGAAGCATTTCCAAGTGCCAAGGTCTACAAAGTATATGGAGGTCATCATGAGCAATTAAAAGGAGATATTTTGATTTTAACTTCACATCAATTGTACCGGTATAAATCTTATTTTGATTTATTGATTTTTGATGAAATTGATGCATTTCCTTATCATGAAAATGAAATATTAAATCATTTTTTCGAGCAATCAGTGAAGGGAAATTTTATTTTAATGTCGGCTACTCCTCAAGAAGAAATGATTCGAAAAATTGTTGAAAACAATGGAATATATCTCGAATTAACAAAAAGATATCATGGATATCCCTTGCCTGTTCCGGAAATAAAACTTTCTTTATTTTTTCAAAAAATGTTAATTCTTAAAATTTTACATGCTTTTCAAAAAGAAAAGAAACCTTGTTTTCTTTTTTGTCCCACCATTATGGACGCGGAAAAATTATTTTCTTTTCTACGTTTTTTCTTTCCTTGTGGCGCAGTTGTTCATTCCAAAAAGAAAGAAAGAGAAAAGATTATCGAAAAATTTAAACAAGGTCAATTGGATTATTTAGTTACAACATCTATTTTAGAAAGAGGTGTGACCATCAAAAATTTGCAAGTAATTATATATCATGCAAATCACAGTTTGTTTGATGCATCTACTTTAGTACAAATTTCCGGACGTGTGGGAAGAAAAATAGATGCTCCGGAAGGTAAAGTATATTATCTTTCGGATTCCATCACTTTGGCAATGAAGGAATCGATTAAAAAGATTCAGGAGGCAAATCAATGCGATGTTTAATTTGCTTTGAACAAATATTGATCACGGGTATACATACCCTTCTTTTTCATCCTCCGATTTGTCATCGTTGTTTTCTTAAGATGAATCGTACTCCAAAAAAAATTTTTATTGATGGCATACCAATCCAAACCTTTTATCCTTACGAAGATTTTATGATTTCTCTTGTTTATCAATATAAAGGATGTCGTGATTTTGCATTAGCTCCCGTTTTCTTTGCCTATGATGCTTTTTATTTAAAAATAAAATATAGAGATTATTGGATTGTACCGGTTCCTTCTTATAAAAAAAGCGAAGAAGAACGTGGCTTTTCTCATGTAAAAGAAATGTATCGTTTTTTAAATCGTCCTTTTTTGGATTGCTTGCAAAAAAAAGAAAATTTCAAACAGGCAAATTTAAGCAAAGAAAAAAGGAAAGAATCCGTAAAAAATATTCAAAGATGTCTTGATCCTCCATTGCAAAATAAAAAGATTTTAATCGTTGATGATATTATTACCACAGGAAGTACATTACAAAGATGTTTGCATCTTATGAAAGATTTAAAACCGAAAAAAATCGATATTGTCGCTATGGCATATACCTTGTCGAATTCATGAGGAATTTGATGTACGAAAAACATACGCGAAAAGCAATAGATTTTTTATAATTTTTATGTAGTTATAACTGCAGGAAGGTGGTACAGCATGACAGGAAAAGTGAAATGGTTCAATGCCGAGAAAGGCTATGGATTCATTAACCGCGGCCAAGGGGAGGATATCTTCGTTCATTATTCCCAGATTATGGAAGATGGATATCGTTCTTTAGAAGAAGGGCAGCAGGTGGAATTCGATTTGACTGAAACCGAACGAGGATTACAGGCAAAAAATGTTGTGAAATTAGGAGTATAAAGTAAATAAAAATGCTAGATTGAATGCTCACAATCTAGTTTTTTTGTTCTTAAAGTCGAGAAGAGTAAGAAAAGACTTCTCCATTGATTTTTCCTTTCGGTTATAATACAATAAACCTATGCGGAAAAAGAAGTTAAAAAATAGTCCCTCAAATGAAAATTGGATTAATAAAATTCTTCCAACTTTCTTGCTTTGTATTTTTGTTGCGGGCATTGTTATTGCTGTTGGAAACGGATATATTAATTTTATTACGCAAAAAATATATTCTGATAGTACCAATCAATTAAAAGAAATTTATAGTCAGGTCAATCGTTCCTTTCAAAACTTAATGGATCAAAACTGGAATATATTGGATAGCTATCAAGAGTATTTTGATACACATGGACAATCAAACGAATCAACCTTAAATAGTTATATTCAAAGAGAAAAAGAAAACTGGGGATATACGGATTTTTATTTTTTGTCGGAAAATCACGAATATTTTACTATCGAGGAACAAACCGGCACTTTTGTTTTGGAAGATAATTGGAATAAATTATTACAGGATAAAGAAAAGATTTTGGTCAGTGAAACTTTCAACGATTCAAAAGAAAAGACGATTTTTGCTATCCCTACAAAGCACAGTTCTTACAAAGAATTCGAATACGATGCCATTGCCATATCGTATAATAATGAAGATATAGTAAAAAAATTGAATGTTGATATACTTCCCAAAGACTCACGTTGTATCATCGGGCATAGTAACGGAAAAATTCTTGTTTCGACCTTTGATGTGAAAAAATATGATAATAATTACTTTCAATATTTAAAGAACAATTCCAATCTTTCGGATAAAGACTTAACCGATATTCAGAACGATTTGAAAACTGCGAATTTTGGCTTAAAAGAATTTGATATCGAAGAGGTCAATCGCTATTTAGTTTATGGCTCTATCGGTCAGCAGGATTATTTTTTAATTAGTTCCATTCCACAGGAAAGCGTAAGTGCCGAATTTTTGTCCATTCAAAATGCCACGACAAGATTCATGATTATTATTTCCGTTTTAATCGGCGTAACGATTATCGTTATTATGGCAATTCATGCATATAAATCGCTTAGAAAAAATCGAATGGAATTCCGCTTTCGGGAAAAATTATTTGATGTTCTTTCCAATAGCGTAGATGATATATTTATTTTATTGAATTATCAAAATCGAAGTGTTGATTATATTAGTCCGAATATCGAAAGATTACTGGGCTTAACCGAAAAAGAAGCAACAGAAAACTTACGAATATTAGAGCAAATTGCTATTAATAAAAAAGTAGTGATTTCAAAAGAAGAATTAGAAGCGATTCCTTTTAATTCCAATCGTTATTGGGAATGTGATTATCGTCATCAAAAAACAGGAGAAAGAAGAAACTATCGTTTAACGGTTTATCCTGTTTTGCTTGAGAATGTTAAAAAATATTTGTTTGTTTTATCCGACAGAACATTAGAACGGCAAATGAATCAACAAATGGAAGCTGTCTTGGCGGCTGCAACAAGTGCGAATGAGGCAAAAAGTAACTTTTTGTCAAATATGTCTCATGATATTCGTACGCCGATGAATGCTATTGTGGGATTTTCGGTATTGTTGGAAAAAGATGCCAGTAATGAAGAAAAGGTTCGTGAATATACACATAAAATTATGGCTTCAAGCAATCATTTGCTCAGTTTGATTAATGATGTGTTGGATATGAGCAAAATCGAAAGTGGAAAAACATCTTTAAATATTCATCGATTTTCTTTACCTTCCTTATTAGAGGAACTGAACATTATTATCATGCCTCAGGCAAAAGCAAAAAAACAAAATTTTGTTACCCGCGTACAAGGAACTCCTCCGGAACAAATTATGGGGGATAAATTAAGAATCAATCAAATTTTGATTAACTTGCTGTCGAATGCCGTTAAATATACAAAAGATGAAGGAAAAATCGAATTTATCATTACGCAATTACCTTCACAAAATCCTCAATATGTGAAATTACGTTTTATAGTTAAGGATAATGGAATAGGTATGAGTAAAGAATTCCAAGAACATGTGTTTGATCCTTTTGCCCGAGAAATAAATTCCGTTACAAATTCAGTACAAGGTTCTGGTTTAGGAATGGCCATCACAAAAAATCTTGTGGATTTAATGGGCGGAATTATTACTTTGGATAGTGAAATAGGCGTAGGCAGCACCTTTACTGTGGAAATGTCTTTCGGCCTTCCGGAGCAAGAGGAAAAAGAAGAAGAATGGTATCGCCAAAAAATCAATCGTATGTTGGTTACCGATGATGAAGAAGATATTTGTCTCAATATCAAAGAAATGATGCGGGATACCGGTGTGGAAGTTTCTATTGCTTTAGAAGGTTCCGAAGCGGTAGCAAAAGCAGAAAAAGCACATCAGGAAAAAGAAGATTTCGATGTTATCTTGTTGGATTGGAAAATGCCGAATATGGATGGAGTGGAAACCGCTCGTCAAATACGCAAAAAGGTAGGAGATCATATTCCCATTCTTGTTTTAACTTCCTATGATTGGGATGAAATTGAAGCAGAAGCTAAAGCAGCAGGAATCAATGCTTTTATGCCAAAACCTTTCTTTACTTCGGTATTTTGGGATACCATTAAACCTCTCGTTTTAAAGGAAGAATCCAAGGATTCAGTGAAGAAAAAAATAGAAAAAGATACACAACAAGAAATTATAAAAGATAAACTCTTTTTGGTTGCGGAAGATAACGAATTGAATGCTGAAATTCTTTCTGAAATGCTTGCTATGGAAGGTGCTAAATGTGAATTGGCAACCAATGGTCTTGAGGCAGTGGAAATGTTTCAAAGTAAAGATCCCGATTATTATGATATGATTCTAATGGATGTGCAAATGCCGAAGATGAATGGATATGATGCCACAAGAGAAATTCGTTCTTTAAATCATCCTCGAGCGAAAACAATTCCGATTATTGCCATGACTGCGAATACTTTTGCGGAAGATGTTCGTAATGCCTTGGATGCCGGTATGAATGGTCATTTGGCAAAACCGATAGAAATGGAAACATTCCGCACTTTGGTTGCACGTTTATTAAAAGAAGATTCCGAAAAGAGAAAAGAAACGAAATAATAGCAGAAAAGAAATGTAAAAAAATCATTTCTACTCTCTTTTCTATTTCAAAGATTTATTTATAAAAAAAGAAAAGACGATAAAAGCAGGTGTTAAAATAAAAAATCGTCTTTTTTTTCTATCTAATAACCTTTAGGTTATTGTATAATAACATCACGAGGTGAATTCTATGCAAGACTATCTCAAGAAAAAAGCGATACAATTCTGTGTGCTCTTTTTAATTCAACTCATAGGATATGCTGTTCTTTTTGTTTTTGTTCAATTAAATTATTTTGAAGAATATTTAACGGATATAATGATTGCACTCAGTACCATATTTTTTATTTTGGACCTTATTTTTGTTATGTGGTTTTTGTTCCACATCTCAAAAGCAAGAGCAAAATCCGATGTTAAAGCAATTGATATTGTAGGAAAAGATATTCATGAAATTTATACTTTCGGAAAATTGGGCATTGTCATTACGGATGAAAATCATAAAATATTTTGGACAAATGAATGGTTTCCGCGAAGTAGTTCTCTTTTGATTGATAAAGATATTTTTGTTTGGCAACCGGATTTAATTGAATTAATGAATCAATCAAAGAATGAGGATTCGTCACATAAAGAACCGAAAAAGATTAAAATCAATTCACAGATTTATGAAGTTGAATTCATACAAAACGCAAGAATTTTTCTTTTTAAAGATATAACGGATATCGAATCCATCAGTAAATTTTCCAATGATCATTCCCCTGCGGTAGGTATTATTGCTATCGATAATTATTCGGATATTGCTGCATTATTGGATGATGTAACGATTAATGATATGTTGGCATCCGTACATAAAATTGTGGCAAATTATGCAAAAAAATATAATCTTTTGGTTCGGAAATTTCGTACCGACAGTTATATCGTTTTATGTACAAGAGCATCTTATGAAAGAATGTATGAAGATAAATTTTCCGTAGTACAAAAAGTGCACGATGAAGTGGAATCCGGAGATAATGATTTGACCATTTCCATTGGTTTTTCTGTCGGCTTTGACGATTATGTAAAATTATCCGATATGGCAAGTGCCGCTTTGGATGTTGCTTTATCCAGAGGAGGAGATCAGACCGTTATTTCTCCTTATGGTGGAAACTTTATTTTCTTCGGCGGGAAATCCGAAGCAAAATCCAAAAGAAGTCGTGTGCGAAGCCGTGTTTTGTCTCAATCGCTTATGGCTCTTATCGAAGATGCGGAAGATATTTATATTATGGGACACATGGATGCGGATTTGGATGCATTGGGAAGTTGTTTGGGACTTTATTGTTTTGCCACAAGATCTGGTAAGAAAGCACATATTGTTTATGAAGAGGATTTAATTGAAGCAAAAACAAGAAAAGCATTCAAGAAAACATTTACAAAAGAAGAAATAAAAGAACTTACGGTTACACCTCAAGAAGCGTTGAGAATGATGAAAAAAGAATCTCTTTTGATTCTAACCGATGTGCATCGACCTTCCATTTGCTTATCGCGTGAAGTCGTTGAGAAAGCAAAAAATATAGCTATTATCGATCATCACCGAAGAGCAGAAGAGTTTATCGATAAGCCCTTATTCGTGCATATCGAACCTTCGGCTTCTTCTGCGTCCGAATTGGTAGCGGAATTAATACGATATAATGAACATCATATCGAGATTCCTCCGCATTATGCAACGATGATGCTGGCCGGTATTTTCTTGGATACGAATTTTTATCGTCAAAAAACAAGTGCCAGAACATATGACGCTTCTTTGATTTTGAAAGAATATGGTGCAGATAATCAGATTGCAGACGATTTCTTGAAAGAAGAATATGAAGAATATGCATTAAAAACAAGAATTATGTCCAATTCTTCAACCCCTTATTATGGTGTGATTATTTCTCTTGCGGATGCCAATGATATTATTGATCGTACGATTCTGGCTATTGTGGCTCAGGAAACTTTATCCATTAAAGGAGTTAATGCTTGCTTTGTTATTGGTAGAACCGGAGAAAAAGAAATTCGTATTTCATCAAGAAGCGATGGAACAATCAATTGTCAAATGCTTCTTGAAAAATTAGGCGGTGGCGGACATTATACGGCATCTGCTGCGGCTTTCCAGGAAAAGACAATAGAAGAAGTAAATGAGATGTTGAGAAATGTTTTGGATCAATATTTGGCAGATGCGCGAATTGAAGAAAAGAAGTAAAAACAGCGAGGGAATTTTATGAAAGTTATTCTATTGAAAGATGTAAAAAAAGTGGGGAAAAAAGATCAGATTATCGAAGTTTCCGATGGATATGCCGCGAATTATCTTATTCCGAATGGACTTGCGGTGAAGATGACTTCAAAAGAAATGAATATTTTGGAGAATAATCAGAAACAAAGACAGAAGGATGAAGAAATTAAAAAAGAAGAGGCACTGAAATTAAAAGAAAAAATCGAGTCGATTGTTTTGGAATTCACGGCATCTAGTTCAAAAGATGGCCGAATGTTTGGTACTATATCTCCAAAACAAATCGAACAAGAGTTGCTTTTAAAATATCAGATCGTGATTGACAAAAGAAAATTTGTCGATAAATATCCGGTGAATGCTTTTGGTTTTACCAATTTAAGAGTCGAATTATATAAAAATGTTTTGGCTACTGTGCGAGTACATGTTTCAGAAAAAAAAGGTGCTTAGGAGGCTATAAGTGAACAGTAAAATACCTCATAATCCCGAAGCCGAAAAAGCGGTATTAGGATCAATGATTGAAAATGAAAATAGTCGTATCGAAGCGATTTCTACTTTGAGCGTGGATGATTTTTATGGTGAAAAGTCTGCAAATCGCGATATTTTTAGAGCTATTGTAAACTTGGATAATAAAGGAAAAGTTGTGGATATTACTACATTGACAGATGAATTATTAAATCACATGCATACATTAGATGAAGATGGCGGTACCGACTATTTATTGGAATTGCAAGAAAGCTACGTCGGAGAAAAACACGCGTTATATCATATTAATATTGTTCGTGATCTAGGACTTTTGAGGCGCTTATTGGCTGAATTAAAACGAATTGATCAGGATTATAATACAAAAGAAATCGAATCGATTCCGGATTTTGTGGCAAATGCGGAAAAAAGAATTTTGGATATTACCAAAGCACGTCGTGTGGGTGGATTTAAAAATTCCGGAGAAATTGCCGAAAAAATCGCATTAAAATTGGAATCGGATCATCGAAGCGGTAAAGAAATTTCCGCAGTCACGGGATTAGATACGGGATATCCCAATTTAAATCAGTTAACTTTGGGATTCCAACCGGGAAGTTTGTGCATTTTGGCTGCTCGTCCTTCCGTAGGAAAAACAACTTTTGCAATTAATTTAGCATGTAATGTGGCTATAAAATCTCATAAAACCGTGGCAATATTTTCATTGGAAATGTCCGCAGAAGATATTGTGAAAAAGATGATTTCTTCCCAGGCGGTTATTGTAAATACGTATTTGGCTACGGGGCAATTAAGCGATGATGATTGGGTTGCATTATATGAAGCAAAAGAACAATTAAAAAAAGCCAGAATTTTAATTGATGATACTTCCGGAGCGAAACTTTTTGATATCCGCGCCAAAGCACAAAAATTAAAACGGGAAGATGAAAATTTGGGCTTAATTGTTATTGACTACATGGGACTCATTACCACAAATAACACCAGAATTGACAATCGCCAATTGGAGGTCAGTGAAATTTCGCGTTCTTTGAAGAGTTTGGCAAGAGAATTAAATGTACCGATTCTTTGCTTATGTCAGTTATCCAGAGCCAGTGAAAAAAGAACCGATCGGCGACCGGTGTTATCGGATTTAAGAGATTCGGGTTCCATTGAACAGGATGCCGATCAGGTGATGTTTATTTATCGTCCGAAATATCAGGATTATAATTATAAAAACGAAAATCAGGATTCTAATCCAAACGGAGAAGAAAGCAAACCAAAATTAAAAGATGAAAATACAACGATTAAACCGTTTCAAGATGGAGAAGAAACTCAGATCATTTTGTCAAAGAACCGGACGGGTGAAGTAGGTACAGTCTATTATACTTTTTTCCCATATATCGGTAAATTTGCTCCGGTTGTGAACATAAAAGAAAACGAATATAAAGTAAGGAAGAGTGAAAATCAATGAGATATCACGTTTTAGCATCCGGATCAAAAGGGAATGCAACCATTATTAAATCCACGCATGGAATTTTGATGATTGATAATGGGCTATCTTCCAAAAAATTGTTGGCACAGAAATTAGCGGAAATTGATGTTTCTTTGCAGGATATTAATGCTCTTCTTATTACACATGGACATGAAGATCATATTAAAATGATAGCGACGATTCCTTATGAAAAACGATATGGAACACAAGAAGTGGCAAGAGATATCGAATCCTACACAAAAGAAGAAATCGGAATATTGAAAAACCATTATCTATCTCCATATGAAACCAAAACAATCGCGGGATTTCAAGTTACTATTCTTCCGACTTCACATGATGCTTTTGGCTCGGTTGGTTTTTTTATAAAGGATCAAGAGGAAACTTTGGCTTATATTACCGACACGGGATTCATTTATGAAAATACGTTAAAGATAATTAACAATTGCGATTATTATATTTTGGAAAGCAATCATGATGTACCTATGCTTTTGGAAACATCAAGACCTCAGTTATTAAAAGATCGTATTCTCGGTGATAAAGGGCATTTAAGTAATGAAGATTGCGCTTTATATCTTTCGGAAATCATCGGACCGAAAACAAAAGAAATTATTTTTGCACATATTTCCGAAGAAGCCAATAATCCCGAGCAAGTTCTTGCAACCTTTTTGAAAATTATGGAAAAAAGAGGAATTAGTTTGGAACATGTCAATTATCGTTGTGCATCCCAAAGAGAAACCATTTCGGGAGGAAATGTTGTTTTCGAGGATATGTATGCCTAAAATTACGATTCTTGCCGTTGGAAGATGTAAAGAAAAATTTCAAAAAGAAGCGATAAAAGAATATCAAAAACGGTTAAGTAAATATTGCGAATCGGAAATTCTTGAGGTTGAGGATTTAAAAATTAAGGAGAAGATATCCGAAAAAGAAAAAGAAAAAATTTTGGAAATCGAAGGAGAACGAATATTAAAAAAAATTCCGGATGGAAGCTATTTATTTGTATTGGATGTCCATGGGAAAGAAATGGATTCGATAGCATTTGAGAAAAAAATATCGGAAATTTTTCTCCTCGGAAAATCACATCTTACTTTTGTAATCGGAGGATCTTTAGGAATATCGAAAGAAGTCGTTCAAAAAGCGGATTTCCGTCTATCTTTATCCCCGATGACCTTTACGCATCTTATGAGCAGAGAAATCTTACTGGAACAGCTCTATCGGGCAATGAAAATTCGTAATGGCGAAGTATATCACAAATAAAAGAAAGGAAAATACATGTTAGTTGCTGCGGCGAAAGAAGAAAAGAAAAAAAGAATCCAATGGAAAAAAATTTTTCAGCGGCTTACCTCAAATTCTTGGGTAACGTATATTTTTTTCTTGTATATTATTGCTTTCTTGGTTTTTGGATATACGTTAATTCAAAATCGTTTGGTTATCCCGATTTCCGGAGATTTTGTTATCCAGGATATTCCATTTTATTTTAATGGTTATGATGATTGGATGACGGCCATTACAACCGGGAAGTTTCCTTTATGGGATGATTCCGCTTTTTTGGGTGTGAATAATATCGGTGCCAATGCATTCTATTATTTGTTTAATATTTTTTTCTTACCGATTTTACTAATTCCAAGACAAATTATTCCTCAGGTACAAGCATTTTTCATTATTACCAAAATTGTATTGGCCGGCGTTGGAATGCGAAAATTATTGGAAATTTTTGATGTAAAAAACGATACGGCAATTTTGGTAGGAACAGCTTATGCTTTTTGTGGTTGGAATTTTTTCTATCTTTGGTTCAATCACTTTTTTGAAATTGCGGTTTTAATGCCTTTCTTCTTATTGAGTATTGAAATTTTGTTAAGAAAAAGAAATCCTTTACCATTAATTTTTATGGTTTGTCTTGTCGGATTAACGAATTATTTCTTCTTAATATCTTTTTGTTTTACAGGTGTGCTTTATTCTGTTTTCCGCTACTTCCAACGATTTGAAATCATGGGAAAAATGAATGAAAGCGCAAAATATGAAAAGCATCATTTCATTCATGTAAGAATTGAAATTATTTTAAAAGGAATTATGGGATTTGCTCTCGGGCTTCTTTTAGCCGGAGCAATTCTTTTGCCTTGTTTCGAAGCGGTATTAACCAATTCCAGAGTTACGGAAGCTACTTATGGAAGTGAGTTGCTGGAAGCGTATAGTCAATTGAAAGAGACAATTCAATTGAAAAAAAGTTTTTTTGAAATTCAACAAGCCGTCGGAACTTTATTCGGAAAATTAACCAATTGGGAAATGGCAGAAGGCAGTGCGGATTATCAAACAAAATATTTATTATATCCGGCGATTTCTTTTTTCTTCCCGACGATTTCCTGTTACGATTCTCCGTTATTTATTAATATCGGTTATGATAATCACCAAGCATCTTTATATGTTTATACACCTTTGACCTTACTTTTGCTTCCGAGTATTTTACTTTCATTGAAGCAAAAGAAATTTTCCCATATTTTCGCAGTACTTCTTTGTTTGGGATTAATTTTCACTCCGTTTGCTTATTATTGTTTTTCCGGATTTACAGCAAATGCTTACGGACGATGGCAAATTTTTATCGTAGCGATTTATTGCGTTTATGTGGCTATTCAATTGGATCATCGTCAAGAATTTGTAAAAGGAAGTATGTTGTTTTCCGTGATTTTAACTGTCGGAATGCAATATTTCCTGATTGATAAAGCAAAAGGAATGGCCGGGACGGTAGGGACAAGAGATTTGGATCAAGATCGACTCTATTTTTGTTATGGGGTAATGATTTGGACGATATTGGTTTATATTTATTATTTATGGGGATTGAAGAAAAAAGATTTCATTAGTAATTTAAAATATTTATTAGCCATCGAAGTTATTGTCGTAGGAAATATTGTGCAACAGGTGCAAGGAACCACGAATTTTAATAATTCTTTATATGGCGGATATGATAATATTGCGGAAGAAGTATATCTTGCCAATCGTATTAAAGAAGTGGATAAAGGTTATTATCGGGTGTTTTCAACTTCCGCGGATCGAACCGGAAATAATTTGGGAATGATTTTGGGAACACGTGGAGTCGGTACCTTCCATTCGGTTTATAATTACAATTTGGATTCTTTCTTAAATTGGTCGCAAGTTACCTATGGTTATGGTGGATGGTCCATGGGTATTCATGAAAAACGTGTCAATTTGGATACGTTTTTGGGAATCAAATATTATATTGTCAAATCAACCGATCAAAATGTTCCTTTTGGATTTGAAGAAATATATTCTACGGATAATCATTCGGTTTATGTGAATACCAATTACGTGGATCTTGGCTTTTCGTTTGATACGATTTATGATGAATCTTCTATTTTTTCGGAAACTTATGCTTTCACCCGAAGTTATTCACAAACATTTGTCAATGAACTTGCTTATCTCAATGGGGCCATTATAGAAGATGAAACCGGGAAACAACTTATTGCGGACTATCCAAATTTAAAAAGTATGATTTTTGATACCGATCCTGCGGTTTCACAAAAATATTCAAAGATCAGTTCCGGGCGTATCACGGTGCAGCGGCAGGAGAATGGTCAATTGCAAGATGAAGAAGTATTGGGTTCGAATATGAATTTAATCAAGGGATTGAAATGGGGATCTATCGTTGAAGAAACCTTTCCGACGATGAAAGTATGTGACAAAGCCAGCAAAAATAATCCTTGTTTTATTGATTTACAAGCTCGTATGGGTGAAAATCTTATGATTTCTCTTTATGGAGGAACGGACGGAAATAAATTATTGGTGCAAGATAATCACATGACACACGGATATTCAAAAGATGGCGATATTAAAACAAATCGTGGTTTTTATGTTAATGAAGAAGTAACAAAAATTCGTATCGAGGTACGAGATAATTTTGGTACCAATACCTATTTGGTTCTTCCGGATTTATATTATGAATATTATGATTCTTATCTTGAAAATATCGATAAATTGAAAGAAACCGCGGTAAAAAATGTAAACGTAATTTCCGCGGATGAGTACACTTTTGAAACAGATTATGAAACTCCGAGAATTGTTGTATTGAATATACCTTTTGACAATGGATGGCATCTGATTCAAGAGGATACAAAAGAAGAAATACCATTATATAAAGTGGATGGAGGATTTAATGGTTTTATAAGCGAACAAGAAAATCACTCGTATCGTTTCTATTATGAAACTCCGAATTTACGAATTGGATTGAAAATCACTTATATCGGAATGATATTGACCTTACTTTATTATGGTTTCTCCGAATTATTGAAACAACGGAATGAAGTATCAAAGTTATGTACCTTATATGAAAAAAAGAAAAATAATCCGGAGGATACGCATTTTGATGCGATAATTTATCTGCAGCCGGAAGAAAAAAATAAAGAAATAACGATTCGGAAAAAAGATTAATTCTCGGAAGTTTTTGTAAGTTCCAAGATCCATTCATAGACTTCGTTTTTTCTTAAATGGTAAATATCGGCGATTTCTTTTGCCAAATCTTTTTTCGTAATATTCTCTTCTTTTAATCGCAATTTTAAAATGGAAAGAATTTTGTTTTTATCGGGAAGATTTTCTTCTTTATGTCCTTCTAAAACCAAAACCAATTCTCCTTTTAAATCTTGAAGTTTTTTGGCTTCTTCCAAAGTGGTATAAATATATTCTTCATAAATCTTCGTTAATTCTCTTGCAATAGTTAAACGGCGATTTCCCAAAGTATCATAAAGATCTTGTAAAGTTTCTTGAATACGATGCGGCGCCTCATAAAAAATTAAGGTCATCGGATACGATTTCAACTTTTCCAATTCTTTTTTTCTCAGCGAGGATTTGGAAGATAAGAAACCATGAAAATAAAAAGGGCATGTTGAAAGACCGGATCCGATGAGTGCCGGAAGGAAGGCGGAAGGGCCATTGATTACCGAGATAGGAAAGCCGTTTTCAATTATTTTTTTGATGACTTTTTCTCCCGGATCCGAAATTCCCGGATATCCTGCATCGGAAGTAAGAGCAATCTTTTTACCTTCTTTTAAATAAGAAAGCATGGTTTCCGTGACCGAAGCTTCATTATGTTCGTGGCAAGAAAGCATTGGCTTTTTGATTTGGTATTCCTTCAATAAAATACCGGTAGTTCTGGTGTCCTCACTAAAAATAATGTCACAGGACGATAAAATATCCAATGCTCGGGAAGTGATTTCTTTTCTATTTCCGATGGGCGTGGAAACAATATATAAGATTCCTCCGTCCTTTTGGTTACTAAAAACTCTATTCATTTTCGTTTTCTATATTCTTAGAGGTATGCTCATTCTTCGTATTTTTATTTGACGGAGAAAGAATTTCCAAAGAATCCAAAGCACTTAAAGGAATTGTTTCTATGTTGCCTTGATTTTCCAGACGAATCATTTGAGTTAAAATATTGATTGAGGTAATTTTGTACACCATATCATTATATTTTACTCTTAACCCAACACGAGGCAAATTTTTCTTTGCTTCGGAATAAGCTTCATCTTCATATTTTAAACAGCAAATAAGTTTCCCGCAGTGACCGGAAAGTTTTGGAATATTTAAGGCAAGCATTTGATTTTTTGCCATGGTAATTGAAATTCCGTCAAATTCATTTAAAAAAGTAGAACAACATAAGGGTAATCCGCAAATTCCGATACCTCCAACCATTTTTGCTTTGTCTCGGGAACCGATTTGTCGAAGATCAATGCGACAATGATATAAGGAAGCCAATACTTTTAGTAATTCACGAAAATCCACCCGTTCATCCGATAGATAAGTAATCATCAATTTTGATTTATCCAAAGTATATTCGCAAGAAACAACTTTCATTTTTAATAATAAATCGTCTGCATTTTTTTGAACGATGTTTATAATTTTTTTACAATCTTCTTCATTTCTTTTTTGAATGCCGAGATCGTTTGTATCTGCTTTTCTTATAATAAAGGATAATCCCTCTGCTTTTTGAGGAGAATAAGGATCACCCACAGAAGTTATTTGACCGAGTTCTATTCCACGTGGAGTTTCGGCGATAACATAATCGTCTATTTGCAAAGTATTATCTGTAGTTAAAAAGGAAAGGAAACTACCTTTGGTTGAAAATTTCACGGTGCATATGGTTGCTTTTTCTGTGCTCATTTCTTGTTACCTCCTTTGGATATACTATAAGCTATATGTTCTAAGATTAAAGAGATGGTTACATTTAGTTCAATCCGACCACGGGTGAATAAAATTTCTTTATAACATTCTTCTATATTATGAATTTTATCTTTTACTTTTAAAAGGGTATCACTGAAAAAAGGATATTTTGACTCCAAATGATAAGAAATATTCAGCATATCTTTAAACAAATTGCCCAACATATCGATAAATAATCGTGCTTCTTCTTTACTGCGAATTTTCGTAATACCTTCCTTTTGTATATAATAATATCCTTCCTCTAAGTCTCTGGAGATGCAGGATAAATATTTCAATAAAACTTCTTTGGCATTGCAATAACTTTCACTCTCTTTGAATTCTTTTAAAGTTTTTTTATCACTTGCAAAATCGGAAAGTAATTCCAAATCTTCCTCTTCAATTTCAAGATCTTTCATTTCCTGACGAAGATCTTCTTTTGAAGGAGGGAGCATTTTTAAATGTTGACAACGGGAAAGTATGGTCGGCAGCACTTTTGATTCATTTTCGGTGGTTAAGAATGCATAAATTTCTCCTTTTGGTTCTTCCAAAAATTTTAATAAGGCATTCACGGATTCTCGATTCATGTTTTCCACATGATGAATTATATAAATCATTTTTCCGGCAGCTTCCATTGTTTTCGTGGAAAATCTTTTTTCCAAATTTTCAATATCCATTACCCGAATCGTTTCTTTTTGCGCATCCAATAAGATAAAATCCGCATAATTATTTTCATCAAAGCGATGACAGGTATCACACATTTCGCAAGCAAAGTAACCATCGGATGCACAAACAAGCGATTTGGCTAAATATTTTGCCGTCTCTAATAAAGGTGAACCATGAATTCCCTTTATAAGATAGGCATGAGCGAGTTTTTCTTGTTCCCGTGCATTTAAAAATGTTTTGTATATCAAAGGTTGCTTTTCTTTTAAATAATTTTGAAAAGTCATAGTTCCGACATCCTTTCTTTTAAAATAATGAGACAATCGGAAACGACTTTATCCAGTTCTTGAGATGCATCAATTCTTATGATACGTTTTGGAAATTTTTTACATAATTCTATATATCCATCATAGACGGCATGATGAAAATCCAAAGTTTCTTTATCCAATCGATTTACTTCTCTCCCTTTATTTTTCGCTATACGAGCAAGTCCCTCTTCAGGAGTAATATCGAAAAAGAAAGTCAAATCCGGCAAAGAATCTTCGGTAGCAAATCGATTGATTTCATAGACAGTTTCAATACCCAATTTACGTGCGGCACCTTGATAAGCCAAGGAAGAATCCAAATAACGATCGCATAAAACATAGACATTTTTTTCTAATGCAGGCCAAATTCTTTTTGTCAAATGTTGTCTTCTTGATGCGGCAAAAAGAAGAGCTTCGGTGCGGATATCCATATTTTCATTTTGTGACGACAATAAAATATCGCGGATTTCTTCACCAATAGGAGTACCTCCGGGTTCTCTTGTCAAAATAAAAGGAATATTTTTTTCTTTGAAAACTTCAACGATTTTTGCTAAAGCAGAGGATTTTCCCGAACCTTCTCCTCCTTCAAACGTTATAAAAAGTGCCATCGTATTCTCCTATTTTAATGATTTTCTTCCTTCAAAAGAACGTAATAATGTTAATTCATCTGCATAAGTAAGGTGGCCTCCCATCGGTAAGCCATAAGCCAACCGGGATACATGGATAGGGTAGGACTCTAAAAGTTTTGCAATATAAAGCGCCGTAGTTTCACCATCAATCGTAGGATCCGTTGCCAAACAAACTTCTTGAATCGAAGAATCTTTCAATCTTTTCAATAAAGAATCTACTCGAATATCTTTGACACCGATTCCACGAGTCGCGGATAAATTTCCTCCCAAAATATGATATTGACCATGATAAGATCCTAATTTTTCAAAAGCTAAGGCATCTTTAAAAGAAGTGACGACAATCAAAATATTTTTATCTCGATTTTCATCTTGGCAAAAAGGACAATTTTGCTCCATATAAGCACCGCAAATAGGGCAAATTTTCACATTTTCCTTTAATTGGGCAATCGAATTAATAATTTTTGCCACTTTTTCTTCATCCATTTCCAGTAATTGATAAGCAATGCGTTCGGCACTTCGTCGCCCAATTCCCGGCAATAGATTGAGATTATCCGTCAATTCTTCAATTGATTTTAATTCCATAAATTAGAAGGGCATCCTCATATTTGCGCTTAAACGAGAATTAAGTTTTTCATATTCTTTATCAATCATGGCCAAAGCCTCGTTTATAGCCACTTTAATCATATCTTCCAGCATTTCTTTATCCTCTGGATCAATGGCATCTTTATCAATTTCCAGTTTTTCGATTTTGCGGTTTCCGCGGATAGAGATATGAATCGCTCCACCGGAAGTAAATTCAAAAAGGCGAGCTTCCAATTCAGCTTGTTGTTTTGCCATTTCCCGTTGCATTTTTTGCGCTTGTTGCATTAAAGCATTCATGTTCATAATATTTTTTCTCCTTTTCTAATCTTCAAGATATGCATTGATATCAATTGGTTTTGGTGAAGGTAATTTTTGTACTTGATTCAATTCTTTGAAGTGTCGGATTTTTTCCTGATACGCTTCATGAGATAAACAAAGAATCAAATAATCTCTTCCCGTTAAATAATTTAAAATTCTTCGAAAACCTTTTTGATTCTCTTTTGTGTTGATTTTATTGACCAAGGAATTATAATAACTTTCCAATATAATGGATTCTTTGGAAACAATTCTCGGGAAACAAGATTTTAATGCCGTGATGTATTTTAAAATTTTTTCATCAAAGGGAATGGAATTCATCTGTTCCCAAGCATCTTGTATAAATTGTTTTTCTTGTTTATTTGCTTGAACCATAATGTTCAATAAATCCTCTTCGGAAAACTGAATTAAGGCACCGTTTTCATGAATTTCATTGATTTCTTCAAAAGAAAATTTTCGTTTTACCGCCGAAGGTTCCGCAGCAAAAAGATTGTTTGAAACGGTTTTTGATTCAAAAGGTATATTTTTCTCTTCGGAAACTTTGATCTCTGATGTTGAAGATGGCTTGCTTTCTGATGTTTGTGTTTCACAAGAAGCCAGTTTCAAAAGCATAATTTCAAATAAAGAATTTGCTGAAGCAACCAAACGATATTGCATAATGGTGGAAAGAAGAATATCAATCATTGCATTAATTTCCGAGACGGGAAGATTTAAATTTTTTGCTTCTTCATAAGTGATTATTTTAAACATTTCGCTATGAGGAACCGTATGATATATTAATAAATCTTTTAAAACATCCAATAAATCCGTCGTAAGACGACGAACGTCGATTCCTTTGTAAAGAAATTCCTCATTAATTTCCATTAAAGATTTTATATCTTTTTGATGAGCCGCTTTTAAAAGACGAAGTTTATCTTCTTTGGATGTTAAACCGAATATCTCATTTACATGATGTTCCTCTAATTTTTTTCCGGAATAGGCCAATGCCTGATCGAGCATGGATAAGGCATCCCGAACGCCACCATCAGCCAATTCGATAATTTTATTTAATGCTTTTCCTTCAACCTCGACTTCTTCTTTTTGGCAGATTTCATTTAATTTTTCACTCAACTCTCGATCGGAAACTTTGGTAAAATCATATCTTTGGCAACGAGAAAGTATCGTGGGCATCAGTTTAAATGGTTCGGTTGTTGCCAAAATGAATACAACATTTGCCGGAGGTTCTTCTAAAGTTTTTAACAAGGCATTGAAAGCTTCCGTAGTGAGCATATGGACTTCGTCGATGATATAAATTTTATATTTACCACGAATAGGAGCATAACGAACTCGATCGATTAAATTTCTTATATCATCAATACCGCGATTACTGGCTGCATCAATTTCAATGACATCGGGATGATTTCCTTCCGTAATGGAAAGACAATTTTCACAATGATTGCATTGATGACCGAAACCTTCTTCACAATTTAATGCTTTAGCAAAAAGTCGAGCCAAAGTTGTTTTTCCTGTGCCTCTTGGTCCGCAAAAAAGATAAGCATGAGCAATTTTATTTTCCGCTAATGCATTTTTTAAGGTTTGTACAATGTGTTTTTGACCGGCAACTTCTTCAAAAGTTTGTGGTCGATATGTTCGATAAAGGGCTTTATAGGGCATAAGTATACAAGATGTATAAATACATCATTCTCCTTTCTTGGAATTCTCCCTTTTATTATACATGTTTTTCACTTAGTGAAAAAGAAAATCCCAAAGAGTAATGATTTTTTCTATCGATTCAAAAGAGAAACGAAAATCTTTTGTTCTTCTTCTGTACCCCCGGAATGAGCACCGATCATGGGTTCGAATTTTTTCTTCGGGCAAACAATACGTTTGTTTGTTTTTGCAATGGCAAGATAATCTCCGAGAAAATTTTCAAAAAGAGGATGAGGAGTACCTAAACCAAAAATTTTCTTTTCCAAAATTTCTTCTTTTTTGTATAAAATAAAATCATTTCCGTAATATTTTTGAAATAAAGTTTCAAAAGTTTTTGCATTGTTTTGAAAATCTTTTATCCGGAAAAAGGCAGCTCTTGCATCCAAAGAAGCGTCATCAATTAATAAATCGTAGAAATCTTTATGTTCATCCAAGAAAAGATTTTCGCAATCGATTAAACCATGATCGGCCAAAACAATGATAAGTGTATCTTGGTGTTGCTTGGCGAATTTTACAATTTTTCGATTAAGATCTTTAATTACTCGATGTACTTTTCGATTTTGAACGCCATTTAAATGAATAACATGATCCGGATTGGTGCAATAATGATAAATAAATGTTTCTTTTTCCGTATTCAAAAGATTGGAAATTTGTTTCAAAGATTCTTTCATTGTTGTGGCACTTCCGTTTTCAATTCCTTTCGGATAAACGGCTTCCGCGACCATATCTTTTTCTTCTTTCAATCGATCAAAAATGGTTGTATAAGGTACGTAGGTTTTCGATGGATGCGGTTCGATGGTTTCTCTTGTAAAACTATTACGACCACTGAACATGTCTACGGTTTTGTCAATTTGAGGAAAATATTGATTCCAGCCGAGCCATCCGGTTTCTACCGGATATTTTGCCGACAATAATGCTGTTGTTGCTGCCACGGTTGTCGGTGGAAAAACAGAGGTAATTTCAAAAATTCTTTTCTTGATTATCGCATCTTTTTCTTTTAAATGTAAATTTTGGATATATGTTCCAAGACCATCAAAAAGGAAAAGCACAATTTTTTTATATTGTCCTTTTTTTAAGATTTCATCGAATTCCGGAATAGACGGATGATATGTTTTTACTCCGAAATGTTTCAATATGGAATTGGAAAAAGTAACGAGATTTTTTTCTTCATCATAATACTGCATATTTTCACCTCTGCTTTTATCATAACTTTTTTTCGAAAAAAAATCTTCTATTCCAAGAAAGTTTCTTTCGACGATGGTTTTATCCTATAGAATATGGTAAGATAAGCGAGTACGAGAAATCGGTTTTGAAAAAGAAAGGCGAAGTTATATGACAACAGATAAAATGATTGAACGTCTGGATGTAATGGAAAAAAGACAAAATGAAATTGATGAATTACTAGCCGATGAAAATGTGGGATCGGATATTGCAAAATTAACTTCTTTAAATAAAGAAAGAGCCCAATTGGAAGAGGCTGTTTCGGAATATCAAAAATATAAAAAAACACTTGCGGATTTAAACGATGCAATAATTATGCAACACGATGAAGATCCGGAAATAGTGGCATTTGCCAAAGAAACGATTCACGAATTAACGATTCAAAGTGAAGAAATATATCAAGGTTTAAAGAAAATGCTCATTCCTAAAGATCCGAATGATGAAAAAAATGTTATATGCGAAATAAGAGGGGCAGCCGGTGGCGATGAAGCGAATATTTTTGCCGGTGATTTATTCCGTATGTATGTTCGTTATGCAGAAAAAAAAGGATGGAAAATACAAATTGTCGATGAATCTCCTTCGGAAATGGGAGGATTTTCCAATATTTCTTTCATGATTAAAGGAGAAGGAGTTTATTCTCGATTGAAATTTGAATCCGGAGCACATCGGGTTCAAAGGGTTCCGAAAACCGAAGCTTCCGGAAGAATTCATACTTCGACGGCAACCGTGTTGGTAATGCCCGAAGCCGAAGCGGTAGATGTAGAAATCAATCCGGCGGATTTACAAATTGATACCTATCGTTCTTCCGGTGCCGGAGGTCAAAATGTGAATAAAACCGAATCGGCTGTGCGGATTACACATCTTCCTACGGGAATTGTGGTTGCTTGTCAAGTTGAGCGTAGTCAAATTCAAAATCGGGAAATTGCCATGAATCTTTTAAGAGCGAGAATTTTGGCTGCCAAAGAAGCGGAACAAAATGAAAAAATCGGCAATGAACGACGTTTAAAGGTAGGAACGGGTGAGCGTTCCGAAAAAATTCGTACATACAATTATCCGCAGAATCGAGTCACGGATCATCGCATTGGATTTACGATTCAAAAATTAGATCGTGTCATGGAAGGAGAATTAGAAGAAATTTTAGAAGCTCTTATCAATGCCGATCAACAGGATAAAATTGCTTTGCAGGAAAAAGAAGCATGACTTTAGGCACTTTTTACCGAACTCATTTGCCATCCCAAAAAGACGAGAGAACTAAAGAAGAGCTGCAATGGCTCCTAGAAGAATATTGTCACATTGAAAAAGGAAATTTGTTTCTTTATGAAGAAAAAGAAATCGAGGAACAAGAAGTAGAAGTCCTTTGGGAAAAATTAAAAAATATTCCATTGCAATATCTTATACACTATCAGGAATTTTTGGGATATCGTTTTTATGTGGATTCTCGGGTATTGATACCAAGAAATGAAACCGAAGAACTTGTGGTTAGAGCAAAAGAAGATATTTTAAAAAAAAAGGCCGGGAGCGTATTGGAAATCGGTGTCGGCAGCGGTGCGGTTTTATTTTCTTTAATCCTGTTACTGCAGAAAGAAAAATATAACATAGTTGCCGAAGGCGTGGAAATTTCTGAAGATGCTTTGGATGTAGCAAAGAAAAATCAAGAAAATTTTCATTTGGATTGTGTCCTTTATCTTTCGGATGTGTATGAAAAAATACCACATAAAAAATATGATTATATTCTTTCTAATCCACCTTATATCGCAGAAAAAGAAAAAGTACAAAAACGAGTTTTGGAGAATGAACCTCACTTGGCATTATTTGCAAAACAAAACGGCATGGAAGTATATCAAAAAATTCTTCGAGATTTAGAAAAACACTTGAATCCTTCCGGGACGATCTTGATGGAAATGGATCCTTCAAGAAGAGAAGATATCGAAAAATTAGCGAAAACGTATCTAAAAAATTATGAAATTCGTTTTTATAAAGACCTATCGCAATCGGAGCGATTTTGTCAAATTCAATTAAAAGAAAAGGAAATGTAAATATTTTCGAAATTCACCCATAATGAGAGTGGAGGTTCTTATGAAAGTCAAATTTACATTATTGGGTGCTTGCTTACTGACATTTTTTTCGACTTCTTTTTATCATAATGACGGTGTGGCCTTTACGTATACGTATCAAATCAGAGCTAATTCATATCAAAGCAAAGATGAATTGAGATTATATTCCGTAAAAGAAAAATTGATAGAAACGTATGAAAAAATTTGTTTTGGATATGCCGAAAGATATCATCAGGATATTTTGAAATTGCATTTGGAAGATTTTCGTTTTTCTTCGGATATTAAACCTTATTATCAAAACGGGAGAATCATTTTAACCATAGGATCTGGATTAGGATATACCATTCAGGGAACATTAAGAAAGAACGAATGTGATGGGAATGTTATACGAGAAAAGATTTACTTTTTTGAATTCTTTTCCTAAAATAGAAATAAGACTAGGAGAAATCTATGGAAGTTTTAAATTTTCAAAATCAGAGATGTTTGGATATTTTAAATGAAAACGAACCATTGATTTTTCCGACAGAAACGGTTTATGGCATCGGTGTACGATTTGATTCGGAACTTGCTTTTCACCGATTGGTTGCGTTCAAAAAAAGACCACCGGATAAACCTTTTACTTTGATGATTTCCGAAAAAGAACAGGTTATGCAATTTGCACATTGTGATGCGGGAATTTTACGAGTGGTGGATAAATATTTTCCCGGAGAAATCACATTGATTTTGGAAGCAAAGGAAACATTTCCATGGGTTACTTTAGGTCAAAAAACCATTGGAATCCGGATGAGCGGAGCTAAAGAAGTACGCGATTTAATTCATCGTTTAGGTGTTCCGATGTTGGTGACCAGTGTCAATCGTTCCGGAGAAATTCCTTGTGTGAATTTTTCTGAAATTGTATCGAAATTTAAAGATGAAATAAAAGGCATTGTTGCTGAAGATACCTTATGTTGCAGCCAAAAACCTTCAACGATTATCCGATTGGATCAGCAACAATTTATTTGTGTAAGAGAAGGAAATATAAAAAAAGAAGAGATTGAAAAGATTTGGAGGAACGAAAATGAAAATAGCAGTGGCAAGTGATCATGGTGGATATAACTTGAAACAACAAATAATATCCTATTTGAATTCCGAAGGATATGAAGTAGTCGATTGCGGAACCGATTCGGAAAAAAGTTGTGCTTATAGCCGATATGGAATACTTTGCGGGGAACTTGTTGCTTCGGGTCGGGTGACCTATGGTGTGGCCATCTGCACGACCGGGGAAGGAATTATGATTGCGGCAAATAAAGTAAAAGGTGTTCGTTGCGGATTGGTTTATAATACGATGACCGCGGAATATATTCGAAGACATAATGATTGCAACATGATGGCAATGGGTGCAAAATTTACTACATTTGAACAAGCAAAAGAATACTTGACCTTGTTTTTAAATACTCCTTTTGAAGGTGGAAGACATAAAGAAAGGATTGAATATTTTATTCATTACGAAAATAAATAATTCTTTTTCAATGCTCTAGTTTGTGTCGAAATATGTCGATTTTTTTCTATTGATGTATATAAATTAGAACATTATAATGAAAATAGGGGAAAGAAAAATGAAAAAGAATTATTATAAATACCTGTATGTTTTTTTATTAATTGCAACGATTTCTTTGGAACTTATACCTTCCAGTACATATTATGACGGCTTCAATTTAAATTACGAATCGGTAACGGTCACGGAAATCAATTGTTCATATTTTGATATTCAAGCATTTTGGATGGGAAATTTCGGTGCATTTACCGCGGCGATTTTATCACTCGTATGTCTTTTGCTTTCTGTTTTTTATGTTTACAAAGAAAAATTTTTTTTGCCTTTAAGAGTTTTTTTACTTATTTCTTTTTTTTATTCCATTATTCCTTTGGCAATGTCTTATGTGACGATTTACGGAATATTTATTTCCGGTCTTCTTGCCGGGAATTTCAGTTTAACCTATTTATTAAATGATGAAGAGGATGAAGAAGATTATTTTTATGATGATCAAATTTAAATAAGGTAATAAACTTCTGACAGAAAGTAAACGAAAAAGACAAAAGAAAACAAAAACAGATGAGATTTTTTTAAAAAAATTTTCGATTTGATTCCATGACCAACAGAAAACCAGATTAAGTCTTTATCTCTTTTCTTTTTTTTGTTACAATAAATCTGTATATAGTTTAGGAGAACTTCCATGGAAAATAGCAGATATAAAGTAGAGCTTTGGACTGAAGAAGTAGAAAAAAAATGCAATGAAAGTAAACTTTTGCAGTTTCGTGGTTCAGATAAAGATGTTCTTCGTATTACCAATGCACAGTATGAAGAAATTTTTTCTTATCTTACCAAAGGAAGAGTATTGCAAATTTTAAATGAAAAAGATGAAGATTCACAAGAAAAATATTATGGAAATTCGACAGAATTTAAGGGATTGACAACTTCAAAAGTCAAAGAGCAAAAAGAAATCTTAGATCGCTTAATCGAAAAAAATGAAACGTCTTTAAAAGAATACGGTGAGATATCTTCTTTTATTTCTTTTGGAATTCTCGATTATGTGGATATTGATAAAAAACATATTGTAAAATCCGCGCCATTAGTTTTTTTACCGATAAAAATCGAAAAAACGGAAGATGGGAATTATCAAATTTCTGCGGTTAACGAAGAAATTTATTTAAATGATACATTGATTTCTTATGTAAGAAAATCACGAAAAATTGATATTTCGTATCCCTTGAATCCGACATTTTCGATTATTGAATATTTGACATACATTGCTCCGAAAGTTCATATGTTTCACTGGTCGGTAAATAATGGAGTATTCTTATCGGATTTTGATTTATTTTCTCAAAAATATTTGGAAGATATAATTCAAAATCAAGAGCAGATTTCCGATATTCCTTTAATTAAATCGGTGTCTTATTATAATTCGGAATTCTTTTCCTTTAATCAACCGAAAGGAACAAAACTCAGTAAAAAATTATTATCTTTATTAGCGTTAGATAATGATGAATATCATATTATGCAAAAAGTAGCCGATCGTGAATCGTTATTTATCCGTACAGATTCTTTGTCGAATCGGGCACATCTTATTCAGAATATCATTTCGGGTTTTTTGCTTAATAATAAAAAAGTATTGGTCGTTTATAATGAACGGGAACAAAAAGAACAACTTCTTCCCGCATTGGATGAATCTTTGAAACCTTATTATGTCGATTTGGATGAAGTTTCCATTGATAAAAATGTTTTTTTGGATCGTTTAACGACATATGAAAGTTACCATCTGCAAAAAAATTTATTTGATCCATTGTCCATGCAAGAAATCTTGAATCAATATTATGAAGTGCGAAATGAATTCAAAAAAACAATTAATTCCTTAAGAAAAAAGAATCGTCCTTTCGGACTTTCTTTAGCAATGGCAATAGAGAATTATTATCATTTGGAAGAAAATATGTTGAATATAGAAATTCCTCATATTGCGGAAATGACTCCCCAAAAATTAGAGGAATATTTATCGAACATTCGTGAATTCGAACATGCTTTGATTGCTTTGAAATGTAATTATAAAGATCATCCTTTTTATGGCTTTGAAAAGTCAACCATGATGCAAGAAGAATATTTGCCGTTGAAAAATTCCTTTACTCTTTTGTCTGAAGAGTTAAAGAAATTTATGAGTTCGTTGAAAAAATTTCATGAAAAATATGAATTTCCTTATGCCAATAATTTAAAACTGGCAAAAGCACTATTAAATTTGTTATCCATTGGGGATTCTTATCGCCTTTATCCTCAGGAATGGTTTGAAGAATTGGATTGGAACGAAGAAATAACCAAAGTGGTACGCATCCAAAAAAAGCAGAAAAAAATCAATCAGTTAAAAGATGTTCTTATATCGGAATATGGTGAAAAAATATTTGATATACCACAAGAATTATTGCTTCAAGCAGCTTCCGAGAAAGGTTTGTCAAAGAAAAAAATGCGAGAAGCAGTTACGTATTTTTCCAATGATAATAAAACCACGATTGAAGAAATCTTAAAAGCAAAAAGACAATTGGATGCTTTCCATAAACTTCAAGAACAATGTCAGCAGGAAAAGGAATCCTTGCCGCTTTCGATACAAGATTACTTCAAAGAAAAAGAATTAAGTGTCGATAGTATTCAACCGATTATGGAATGTATCAAAACATACAAAATCTCGAAGGCCTATTTCTTACAAAATCGCTTACCGCTTTCTTTGAAGAATATGGATCAATTAAAAGATGAATCAAAATATAAAGACATCATGAACGAACGGGTGAAATTACAGGTTCTCTTTAACCATGTATTGGAAAACACCAATATTGTGCAACCATATTTCAATACACAATACATTTCTTTTGCCACCATGCCTTTTGAAGAATATCAATGGAAAGCGGATCGAATCGCAAAAGATTTTATTTCCATCAATCAATATTTGGACTTTTATGTTGCTTTGTACAGAATAAATCGAATTATTCCTTCTCTGGGAACAAATCTTTTGAAAATTGAAAATTATTCTTTGTATGAATCGATGTTTTTGAAACGATTCTATTATGATTATGCGAAATATTTGATGAATTCCTTAAGAAAAGAAACTTATTCGGATGAATTTGTGTTCGGAAGTGTGGAAACGTATGAAAAAAGTGAGCAAAATCGAAAACTGCTTTTCGATTCTTTCATGCGTAATTATTATTTGGAATATTTACAAAGCAATATTTCCAATTTAAGAAAATATGAATGGGCTTATATTCAAGAAACCAAAGAAAATAAAGGAATCCGTCCTTTGGCAAAAATTACCTCTTTGGCTCACGAATCCATTTATCACATGATGCCTTGTTTCCTTATTTCTTTAAAGCATGTGGCGAAACTTCTTTCCAGTGAACAATATCATTTTGATGCTGTAATTGTGTTATCGGATCGGAAAATGAAAACAAAAGAAACGTTGAGTGCTTTGGTTCGTGCCGATCAAACCATTGTTTTTGACGGGCAATATTTGATTCGAGGGCCGAAAACAGATTACATTGATCCTTCGCAAACCGAAGATTTCGTATCCGCTTCCAAACGATGTTTCGACAATGTAGAATATACGGCTAAATCTTATGAAATCGTTCCTTTGCGCTTGAATACCAAAGATGCAAGTTTCAAAAAATATATTATAAAATTTTTGCGTAATGAAGGCTTTGAAATTGCCGAAGATATTGCTTTAAAAGAAGGTATGGTGGATATGATTGCTCGTATGCCTTTAAAAAAGGGATATACGGCAATTATTATCGATTCTTTACCTTATCAATCGATTGAAAGTGCCGAATTGACTTTCCAAGAAGAAGAAAGAATTTTGAAAAATCGTGGATATAATGTTCTTAGAGTTTTTGCTTTTGCTTTCTTTTTAAATGAAGAAAAAGCAAAGAAAGAACTTATTCAAAAGTTGATTGAAAATTCATCGAAAATGGTCGAAAGAAAAAAGAAATTGGTGAAGAAAAAATTAACCGATGTTCTCTTTGAACCATATCAGACACCCGCGGAAATTTATGTTGCTTATAAAAATAAAAGCGATGTAAGTCGAAAAGATTTGTTCTTGGCAATTTTAAAAAGAACGGCACCTTGTAAAAAACAAGAATTTTTGTCTTTGTTTCAAATGGACGGAGTCGCAATTATTTCTTCTTTGATTGCCGAAGAAAAAATTTATGAAAAAGAAGATTTTCTTTATGTTTATGATGAAGAAATCACATTCCGATCTTCCAAAGAAAAATTAAGAAAAATCGAAGATGTTTCTGGAGCGGAAATTTCCAATGGTATTCTTCGGATTGTCGAAGCTTTGAAAAAAGTATCCGAGGATCAAATCATCAAGATGATTTTATTGACTCTTGGCTATCAAAAAATGAATGCAAAAACGTATCAGACCATTAATGCATTCATTTTAGACCTTGTGCGAAATAAATCGCTTTATTTAAATGATGGAATGGTAAGCAAAGAACCTTTCCAAGAAGAAAATCATTGATTTACAATATAAAGAATCCCGATGGTTCCTTTTCCGCAGTGGGAAGAAACCACACATCCGGCCCGTGTCGTCATAATCATGCTCTCCGGAATGATTTTTTTCAGTTCGTTTCGCAAATATACTTCGGATTCATCAGCTAAAGAATGCGTAATCATGACACAATCCGGATCCAGATTTTTTAAATCTTCCTTGAAGATATCTAACAAAGTGTTTAAGGCATTTATCATTTTTCCTCGTGGCTTTTTGTAGACAAACATTTTTCCGTCTTTCACTCTTATGATAGGACGAATATGAAATCCTTTTCCGAAAATGAAGGCAAGAGAAGAACATCTTCCGCCTTTATATAAATAATCGAGTGTTTCGACGGCAAATTGGCTGCGAACACGGGGAACAAAATCTTTTAACATGGTTTCGATTTCTTGAATCGATTTTTGTTGATCACGGAATTTGCATGCTTTTAAAATCAATAAACCGATACCACTGGAAAGATTTCTGGAATCAAAGCATACTACATGATTCTCAAACTCTTCTGAAGCAATTTTTGCATTTTGGTAGCAAGAGGAAAAATCGCTGGATATGCAAATAAAGAAAATATCGTAACCTTTTTCATTCCACTTTTGAAATATTTCGTGAAGTTCTTCAATAGAAAGCGCGGATGTTTTCGGTAAAAGATGTTTTTCATCAACTTTTTTGTATAGATCCGGGACGGTAATATCCACACCGTCATGATAAGATTCTTCACCGAAAATGATTCCCAAAGGAGCAACCTCAATATCATTTTTTCTTAAAAATTCTTCGGTTAAATCACAAGTGGAATCCACAATGATTTTTACTGGTCTCATACTACTAAAATCCTCCACAACTGTTGTTAAAATTATATTAGCACATTTTTCTTTTAACGAATAGTTAGAAATTTGTATTGCAGGAAATTTTATTTTATTGTGCAATAAACTTTATAAATAAAAAAATTGCTTTAAAATAAAAGAGAATACAAGCGATGCGTGGGAAAAAGATAAGAAACGAATCAAATTTTAGCAGCGTTTTTATTGTTTTGTATAAAGAAAGAGGAAATAAAGTGATTATAAACACGGGTATGCGAACGGATATTCCGGCATTTTATTCGACTTGGTTTTTGAATAGAATAAAAGAAGGATATGTGTATGTCCGAAATCCTTATTATCGACATCAAGTGACAAAATATCTCTTAAATCCGGAGGTAGTGGATTGTTTGGCATTTTGTACGAAAAATCCCCATCCCTTGATAGCACATTTAAAAGAACTCGATTCTTTTCGACAGTTTTGGTTTATCACAATTACTCCTTATGGGAAAGATATGGAACCATTTGTTCCGGATAAAAATCAAGTCATTCAAGATTTTATTGTACTTTCCGAACATCTAGGGAAGAAATCCGTTGCCTTACGCTATGATCCGATATGCATCACGGATACCTTTGATGTTCAAAAACATATCCAATGTTTTTCCGAATTATTGCCGAAATTCAAAGGATATACTGAAAATTGTACAATTAGTTTTTTGGATAGATATGAAAAAGTAAAAAGGAATGCTCCGGATTTAAAAGAACCGACCAAAGAAGAACAAATTAAAATAGCAAAAGCTTTTTCCAAAATAGGAGCGGAAAATGGTATCCGAATATATGCATGTTGCGAGAAAGAGTTTCTAAAAGAATATGGGTTGGATATATCCGGATGTATGAGTAAAATCGTAATCGAGAATGCAATCAAAAATACTTTAGATGTTCCGAATATGAAGAAAAAAAGATCACTATGCCATTGTTTATTGGGAATGGATATCGGGGAATATAACACTTGCGGACATTTCTGTCGATATTGCTATGCCAATACCAATGAAGCAGTAGTCAAGGAAAATATGAAAAGACATCATCCGGATTCTCCTTTTCTTATCGGAGAACTCGAACCCGAAGATAAAATAAATGAGGCAAAGCAACAAAGTTGGATAAGCGATTCCTTTCGTTTATTTGATTGAAATCGTTTTATATTTTAAAAAATCTGGTTCATGATTTTTCTTAAATGAATCATGGTTTTCTCTGCTATTATCATAAATTGGTAAGAAGAGCTATGTCCTATGAAGATCAAGAAGCAATGAATCAGTTTGCCACTTTTTTAATCGGATTAACTCCAAATGAATTCACCGCTTTAGCGTGCATCATCGGTTTTTTATTATCGCAAAATTTAAATGCCGCGGCTCAGCAAAGTGCGGGGAATTTTTTTGAATGTGTCGGACAGGTGATGCTTACTATTTCAGGACAAAATTATGCCAGAAGTAATTTTAATGATCCGAATAATAACTTTATGAATTAAGATATTATTGCACTTCTTTTTTTAATATTTCATGAGCTACCAAAGGGAAAGAAGAGAGCAGAATACAGAGAATCCATTCGTTTAAAGAAAGCGGAGAAGTTTTAAAAATATCACAAAGCAAGGGGATTTCGGTTAAGCAGAATTGCAAAAGAAGACCAAGAGTGAATGTAAAAAATAAAAAGAAATTTTTCTTTTTAAGAATATAAAGAAAAGAATGATGCGGAGAAGACATTCCTATCATATGAAAAAGTTCGGAAAGTGATAAAACGGTAAAGGCTAAGGTGCGTGATTTTTTTAAAATCCATTCTTGCTGATATGCACGAGTAAAAAAAGATAAGGCATCTTGAAAAGAAGGAAGAATCACATTTTCTTGAATAAGATAAGCAAACGGAGTGGCAAAAAAAGCGATTGCCGTCAATAAGAAAATAGTAATTGCATAAAATACCAGGATCTTTTTTCCTCCCATAGAAAATAAAGAATCATTTCGGGAACGAGGTTTTTGCAGCATTAAATCTTCTTCCATTTTATCGGTGCCTAAAGCTAAAGCGGGAAGTGAATCGGAAATCAAATTTACAAAGAGAATATGAATCGCCAATAAGGGCAAAGGAAAACCGAACAATAATCCTAAAAACATGACAAGAACTTCGGCAATATTGCTTGAAAGAAGAAATAGAACCGCTTTGCGAATATTGGAATATATATTTCTTCCCTCTTTCATCGCCTGCACAATCGTAGCAAAATCATCATCTCGTATAATAAGGTCCGCGGCTTCTTTTGCTACTTCTGTTCCTGATTTTCCCATGGCAATTCCGACATCCGCGGCTTTTAAGGATGGAGCATCATTCACTCCATCTCCTGTCATAGCAACGACTTCACCCAAAGTTTTATATCCTTGAATAATTCGCATTTTATGTTCGGGCGTGACACGGGCAAATACCTTTATATCGGGCAGACGTTTTAAAAGAGCAGGTTTATCAAGCGTATCAATTTCTTTTCCTTCCATTACTTCGTCCACTTTGGAAGCAATACCGATTTCTCGGGCAATGGCAAAAGCCGTATCTTTATGATCTCCGGTAATCATTTTCACTTTTACAGACGCATCCAGCATGGTTTGTACACTTTTTTTGGCTTCTTTTCTTAAAGGATCTTTCATTGCCAAAATACCGACAAATATTCTTTTTTGTTGAGTTTCAATCATAAGTCCCAAAGTCCGCAAAGCATTGTAGGACATTTGATTGAGAACATTTAGATAAATTTCTTTATTTTTCTTTTCCAAGGGAGTAACAGAATCAAGATGTACATGCGTACTTTCTTCGAGCAATACTTCCGGTGCGCCTTTTACAATTTTAAAACGATTTCCATTATATAAATGAATTGTTTCCATCTTTTTTCTTGTACTTGTAAATGGAATTTCATCTATACGAGGATATTTTTTTTCTAAAGCATCGCGATAAATATTTAAAGAAGCACAGAGCTTTACAATAGCTCTTTCGGTTGGATCCCCATGATCAAGCGTGGCATTGGTACAAAGCAAAAAAAGGGATAATTCTTTTTTATATTTTTCAAAATAAGAAGAGAATTGATCAAAATAAACTTGTTCGATTTTCATTTGGTTTTCCGTTAATGTTCCGGTTTTATCGGTACAAACAACCGTAACACTTCCTAATGTCTCAACACTGGGTAATTTTCGTACGATCGTGTTTGCTTTTACCATTTTTTGCACTCCCAAAGATAGTACAATAGTAACAACGGCAGGAAGTCCTTCGGGAATTGCCGCAACTCCCAAAGAAATGGAAGTGATTAACATTTCTATGAATTCACCACCTTGTAATAAGGATAGAATCAACATGAGAACGCAAATGACAATGGTAAGAATTCCCAAATTTTTTCCTAGTTTGTCTAATCGATTTTCCAAAGGAGTATTTTCTTTTCTTTTGGTAACCATCCCGGCAATTTTTCCGATTTCCGTCTTGCTACCTGTTTCTATGCATATCGCTTCGGCTTTTCCTTCCATTACTTCGGTTGAAGCATAAATGGTATCTTTTCGATGAAACTCTTCTTGATCGCAAGAAAGGCATTTATGAATATGCTTGGATTCTCCGGTTAATGAAGATTCGTCTACAATAAATCGATTTATTTTAATTAAACGTGCATCGGCAGGAACGATATCGCCTTCTTCTAAAATCAAAATATCTCCGATGACAATATCTTCCGAGAAAATTTCTTGTTCCCGATTATCTCTTTTTACTTTGCAATGTGGAGACGAGAGGCTTTTTAAAGATTGTAATGCTTTATAAGCTTTTCTTTCTTGCGCAAAACCGATAAGTGCATTTAAAAATACAACAAAAAAGATGATAGCACTATCAATGTATTCTTTCAAAAAAATAGAAATAAAACCGGCAATAATCAATATAAAAATCATCGGTTCTTTCAATTGCGAAAATAATTGAAAAAACCAAGGGGTTGTTTTAACATCTTCAAAGCGATTTTTTCCGTTTTCAAGCAAACGTTTGTTTGCTTCTTCTGTGGTCAATCCGGTTTTTATGTTTGTGTTTAAATGTTCTGCTAATTCGTAAACGTTTTCATTCACAAATTTTCTCTCCTTTGAAAAAAAGCCTTAAGAGCCAAAGGCTCTCAAGGCCCAATTCAATATATGGGAAGAGAAAGATTCTTATTCTTCGTTTTTCCAATCCGGATACATGGCTTCGACCAGTTCGACGGATTGTTGAATCAATTTTAATTCCGTTTCTTTCAAAGTAAAGTAATAATCATTTTCCAGTTTTTGAATCGATTTTTTAAGATGATGATATAAATCGTATGTTTTTTCCACTTTTGCCGCTACAAGAAGACCGGTTTTGATGCTTTCTAATGATGTTGTGGATATGGAATAATGACGAATATCTCTTTCCAAAGAATAATAATAATCATAACTTTCATCATTATTTTTTCTTAACAAAGAAAAATAAAGTTTGGCATTTTGAGCAATCAAAGCATTTTCATTGGAAAGATACTTTTTGTTTTCCAAAAGAAGATCTACGATAGCTTCCGCTTTTTCGTAATTTTCTTTATTTAACCAGTAATAATAACGATAAATTAAACTTTCCGCTTGAAGTGTATCATTATAATGATCGTATTCATAATCGGGATTTAAAGATCCCTGACCGGTTAATAATGCTTCATATTGCAGTGCATTATCGAAATAAGCTTTTCGATTTTCTTTATTTAATAATAAACGAATGGCAAATCCGTCCCCAATAGAATCGGTCCAGAAAGGCATAAGATTTGCTACAAGAACCAATAAACCCACACAAGCTACAACTAAAGAAATATAACCGAGTTTTTTGCTTGAATCGATAGAAAGAAGTATCGAAGAAGATAAAATCATCACCAGAATGGAAAAGATCGTGCCACCGAAATGATATAAAATCGGATGACATTGATCATAATCCGCATTGGGAGCCATAGAAACCGATCCTCCCCAACCATCCGGAAGAGTAAATTCCGTAACCAATTTTCCATCGATTCTTTTCCAACGTATAAATAGAATATTTATGGATATTAATCGCATTTTGCAAATTTTTCCGAAAATAAATTTTCCTAAGACATAAATTATCGTGTAAGCAATAAATCCTCCGAGTATGGAAAAAAAGATAAATAAAAATACTTCATTTCCGGTAAAAAATTCATTTCTTGGTTGAAATACGGTTTGCAATAAAGTAATTGCAAGAACAATTACGACAACAAAAACAAACCATGAGTAATTTCGATAAGGCTTTTTCAAAACCTTCTTTTCTGATTCGTCATTCATTTTATTCTCCTTTCCAAGCACGGATATAAATCCGTTTTGCTAAAAGATAATCCAATGGAAGAATTCCCGGAACCAATCTCGTAGCAAACGACTGAGCCATGGTTTCCACATCATCTTCTTTTACTCCAACTTCTTTTAGCGATATTGGAAAATTCCATTCTTTTAAAAATGCGCGATAGGCATCAATTGCATCTTTGGCATTACCATTAGTATTAAACACGGCTTTCCCAAATTCAATAAATTTCATGGGATTTGATGAAGAAACTTCATCCATCCAATATGGATATAATATCGCAAGTCCCAAACCATGTGCAATATTTGGATATAATCCCGATAATTCATGTTCCAATTGGTGCACGGGCATGGAGAAACTTTTCATTACCGAAGTAATTCCGTTATGGGAAAAAGAAGAGGCTAAAAGTAATGTTTTATTTGCTGCATAATCTTGCAAATTCGTTTTTAAAACTTTTGCGGCATCCACAACGGCACGCATTAAGGCCAAAGCAAAATAATCGGCAAATTCTTTTTCCGCGGATAAAGCGAAATAACGTTCCATAGAATGAGCCAAAATATCCACAATACCATAAGCATATTGTTCTCGAGGTAAACCAAGGATAAGATTCGGATTTTCTATCACAAACTTCGGTCGAACGGAATCACTATTAAATCCGCGTTTTATTTTTCTTTTTTCATCGGTAATAACACACGAAGAGGATAGTTCGCTTCCGGCTGCGGCAATGGTCAAAATCACTCCAATCGGAAGAGCTTTTACGGGTTTTGCCTTACCTTCATTAAAATCAAACGGATTACCATCGTAAAAATAAGAAGAAGCAATGGATTTGGCACAATCGATGACACTTCCTCCTCCGATAGCAAGAATAAAATCACAAGGTTTTTCCCGAAGTAAAGACAATCCTTCATTTACTTTTTCCAAAGTCGGGTTATACGATACGGAAGATAATTCTATATATTCGATATTTTTCTTTTTCAGCGAAAGAAGAACTCGATCATATAATCCGCTTTTTTTGCAAGAAGACACTCCGTAAACAAGAAGAACTTTTTGATATCCGTAAGAAGCGATATACTCCCCGACATTTTCTTCTTCTTGAGGCCCGAAATAGATTTTTGTAGGTGAATAAAATTGATAATTTTTGTTCATAAGCATCGGAAATATTTTATCACTTTTCTAAGGAAATTGAAATTGCTATTCAAAAATAATAAAATAATTTGCGAAAGGAAAAAAAATATGATGAATAAAAAATTAATGAAAAAATACGCAGAATTGATTGTCGAAAAAGGTATCAATGCTCAAAAAGGAAGAAAATACTTCGTAGATTGTCCTTGCGAGCAATACGAATTTGCCGCATTGGTGTGCAAAATGTTATATAAAAAGGGAGCCAGCCATGTGGAAATTCTTTATAATGATACGAATGTAAATCGATATGCGTATCGTTATAGTAAAAGAAAAGATTTGGTAAATTTTCCTTGTTACGAAGTGAATATGTATCAAACTTTTGCAGAAGAACACTATGGAAGAATTATTTTAAAATCACCGAATCCGGATGAAAATGTCGGACTCAATGCCGAAAAAATTTCTTATGTTCAACAAGAAAAAAGCAGAGTGTTTTCCCCGTTTCGAAAAACTTATATGGATAATGAAACCGAATGGTGTATTGCTTGTGTTCCAAATAAAAAATGGGCTAAAAAAGTTTTTCCGATGCTTAGCACCGTAAAGGCATATAAAGCCTTGTGGGAAGCAATATTAAAAGCTTGTTCGGTGGATGAAAATCAAGATGCGATTGAACGATGGAATCAGCATGACGCGAATTTAAAAAGGCGCGCGGATTTTATGAATCGTCAGGAATTTGTATCTTTCCATTATACTTCGGAAAACGGTACGGATTTCGAAGTAGGATTGGTTGAAGATTATCTTTTCGAAGGGGGATCCAGCAAAACACCGGAAGGAATTGTTTTCCATGCAAATATGCCGAGTGAAGAAATTTTTTCCATGCCGCATAATCAAAAAGCGGAAGGTGTTTTATATGCAACAAAGCCGCTTTTATTTAATGGTTTCTTAGTGCGAAATTTTGGTTTTCGCTTCCATGAAGGAAAAGTTATGGAAATTTTTGCCGAAAAAGAAGAAGATAAAAAGGCTCTGGAAAAATTAATAAATACCGACGAAAACTCTTGTCGTTTGGGAGAAATTGCTTTGGTTCCTTTTTCTTCACCCATCAATAAAACAGGAATATTGTTTTATAATACATTATTTGATGAAAATGCTTCTTGTCATTTTGCCTTAGGTCAATCCTATCGTACAAATATGAAAAATAGTGCTCGTTATTCCAAAGAAGAATTGTTTCAAAAAGGAGGAAATTTTTCCTCCATTCATGTGGATTTTATGGTCGGAGATAAGACAACCAGAATCGTCGGAAAAACAAAATCAGGCAAAGAGATTGTTCTGATGGAAAAAGGAGAATTTACTTTTTAATTCATCCATTCCGAAAGCGATATATCTTTTAAAAATTCCGCGGCCTTTTTCAATACCGTTTTATCGGTTGCATAGGTTAATTTTTGATAAGCGTCCGCAAAAGGTAAAAATTCGGAAAAAATCACTTCGTTATCGTGTTTATCGCAAGGGATTTCCGTTTGCTTTGTTTCCGCCAAAAAGAATAAAACATCTTTGATAATCTCAGGGTGATCTTTATAAGGAGCATAAGAAATGATTTGACGAAAAGAAGGATAAAGAATCACTCGGAGACCGGTTTCTTCAAAAATCTCTCTTAAGGCAGTTTCTTCTTCCGTTTCGTCTTTTTCCATATGTCCTTTGGGTAAAGAAATGTGTCCTAAGGACATATGCTCGATTAAATAAACATATCCTTGTGCCTCTTTTTTATAAATCACGGCACCGCAACTTTTTTCTCTCATTTTTTTTGACACATTTCCTTTGCAATTTGTGCACCTAATTCGGCATTATGTTTTATCAAAGCGATATTTGCTTCCAAAGATTCACCGGAAGTGAGTTCTACCACTTTTTTTAATAAAAACGGAGTACAATCTTTTCCTTTGATTTCTTGCTTTTCCATTTCATTTAGAGCAACATTTATGGCCTTATTTATTTTTTCTTTATCCGCGGCATATTGTTCTTCAATTGGATTGGAAACAAGGATACCTCCCCGTAAATTGAATTCTTTTTTTACGCGCATTGTTTCTGCGATTTCTTTTGGAGTGTTCATCGTTACATCCAAAGGTAATCCGGAATCCGGAGTATAAAAGTCCGCTAAATGCGAAGAGCGATAACCGATTACAGTGACACCGAGAGTTTCCAAAACCTCTAATGTTTTGGGTAAATCCAAAATAGCTTTAATCCCGGCACAGACCACTAAAACGGGAGTAGAGGCGAGTTCATAAAGATCCGCGGAAATATCAAATGTTTTTTCCGCACCACGATGAACGCCACCGACTCCTCCGGTTACAAAAACGTCAATTCCCGCTTTGTGAGCAAGAATCATCGTTGTCGCCACTGTCGTGGCACCCCATTTTTTTTGACTGAGAACATAAGGTAAATCTCTCCGGGAAACTTTAAGAATTCCTTCCCGCTTTCCGAAAATTTCAATTTCTTCTGGACTCATTCCGATGATGGGAGTACCTTCGATAATTCCTATCGTCGCCGGAATCGCTCCTTGTTTTCGAACCACTTCTTCTACATTTAATGCGGTTTCCACATTTCGCGGATAAGGCATTCCATGAGAAATAATCGTGGATTCTAGAGCCACAACAGGGAGATTTTTTTTCAGTGCTTCCGCCACTTCATTTCCAATACGAATCTGCATAATTATTTCCTCTATTCTTTTCTATTATAAAATTTTTCTTATGGAATTTCATTCTTCTTTTATGAATTTTTCAATAGAAAAAATAAGAATAGAATTATTTGGAAGATAAGGAAACAAAAACTTTCTTTTTTGACATGAAAAGAAAGAAAGAAGACCAAAGAAAAGAAAGAATTCCGAGCAAAAGAAAGAAAATAGAATAGGAAGGAAGAAGAATACCTCCAAAGAAATGTAAAAAAGCCGCAATAAGATTTTGACCGATACTTAAAAAGAATAATCCTGTGGTTTTTTTGGTTTTCGTTATTGATGAAAAATAATCAATATGGGAAAAAAGAAATGTGCCCCATCCAAGGCCTCTTAAAGCACAAAGAAAAACAATATAGGGTAAGGAAGAAATTGAAAAAGAAAATAGAAGAAAACGAAGAGATAAAAGGAAAAAAGCACCAACTAAGAGATATCTTCTTTTTCCTTTATAAAATTTATTAAGAAAAAATAAAGTGAGAACTTCGATAAAAAGACTAAAAGAAACAAGATAAGAATAAACGCTTCGATCATAAGTAAGAGAGTGAAGATAGGAACCGAAATAAGAATCAAAAGTCAAAAAAGATCCTAATACAAAAGAATAGGTTAAAAAATAAAATACAAAGGGCTTGGAAAATAAATCCTTATAGATATTTTTTTCTTTCTTTTCATCGATTTTGGGAAGAAAAAATTTAAAGATAAGAAATAAAATAAAAGTACAAAAAGCACTGATGAAATAGAAAAGAGAATAGGGTAAAAAAGGAAAAAAAGCAACAAAAAGAAGCGATAAAAAATAACCGAGACTTCCGAAAAAGCGAGTATTACTATAAGAATAATCCTGTTGTTTGTAGTAGTAAGAGATAAATCCATCGGACATTTGAAAGGAAGCATTTCCACAGAAAAAAATTCCTATCGTGGAAAAAACCGCACCGATGATATTTTTCCCAATGAAAGGAAAAAGAAATAAAAAACTACTTTGAATGCATAAGAATATTTGATTCAAAGTATATTGTTTCTTTTTAAAAAAAAGGAAGCAGAAAAGATTTCCGAAAAGAACACTGAAAGAAGATATCATCAAAAGAAGACCGAGAGTAAAAGAATCATAAGAAAAAGATTTTAAAAACAATGCAAAAAAAGGAATCGAAAAAGCATTCGAAAAATATTGAATAAAATAGATAAAATTAATTTTCGCTATCGTTTTCCTCTTCTTCTTCATCTTCTTTACCGGCAAGGCCGAGATTATCTACGACCTTACCGATAGTATTGCCAAATTTATTGGTTAATAAATTTAAAAGAAGGTAAAGCAAGAAACAAATACCCAAATTTACAAAAATTCCTAAGACATTTTCTCCGGTCAGATTTTGCCAACGAATTCCGTTGAGCGAAAACGGTAAAACAAATAAAATGAATGCCGCGGCACCAAGCATAAAGATGTAAAGGAACGTTCGATACCAATTGAAAGGAAAACACATTTTACCTAGGATCAATAACCCAAGCGCGGAAAGACTGATACAGGCAACAGCGACAATGGTTTCATTGGGAACATTGTTTAAACCGAAATAAGGAATATTCGTCAGTAAGAAGAAGGAAAGAAGAACACTGGTTAAAAGGCTTAATCCTCCCGGCAGAGCTTTGATTAAAATGTTTTTGAAAAAATCTCCTTCGACAATTTTTTTATTTGGTTGTAATGCCAAGAAGAAAGAAGGAATTCCGATGACGGCAAATTCCAAGATATAAAGATGTTTCGGTTCGAAAGGATAAGAAATATTTAATTGGAAAATCGCTCCGAAAGTTACCAATATGGATAAGAGAATGGCATATACGGTTTTCATTAAAAATAAGGAAGAAGAATATTGAATATTGTTAATGACTTTTCGTCCTTCTTCCACGATTTTAGGCATAGAAGCAAAACTCGAATCCATAAGTACAATATGGGAACAATTTCGTGCCGCTTCCGAACCCGCGGCCATAGCGATGGAACAGTTGGCTTGTTTTAAAGCTAAAATATCGTTTACACCATCGCCGGTCATCGCTACCGTTTTTTTGGCTTTTTTTAAAGATTGGATAATTGCCGCTTTTTGCTCTGGATTTACTCGCCCGAAAATGGTATAATTCGCGGCAATTTTTTTCACCTCATCCACACTCATGCCTTCCAAAGAGATAAAACGATCGGCATTTTTAATTCCGACTTTCTCGGCAATTCGACGCACGGTATTCGGATTATCTCCCGAAATGACTTTCAATTCGACATCATTTTGTTGAAACCAATCGATGGTGGCAAAAGCATCTTCTCTTATATGATCTTCCAAAACAAAATAGCAAACCGGAGTTCCTTTTTTGCTCATGTTTTCCGCGTAAGATCCATCAAGTCGTGTAAAAAGCAACACCCGGTTTCCTTTGTCGGTTTCTTTCAAAAAAGAATTCAGAAATTCTTCATCTTCACTTAAATATTCCGGTGCTCCCAAGAAATACGTTTTATTTTCTTTAAAAGTAACGGCAGAATATTTTCTTTCACTTGAAAAAGGCACGGTAAGAACACTTTCATATTTCTTTTCCAAGTGATATTTTCTTTTTAAAGCATCCGAAGTCATATTGCTTTCTTGAAAAGAAAGTAAGAAAGAAGAGATAAGATTATCCAGGTCTTTCTCGGATTCATCAAGTAAAATAGTATCATCAAGATGCATAGTGCCATCGGTAATTGTCCCGGTTTTGTCAAGACAAAGCACATTACTTCTCGCTAAGGATTCAATGGAATATAATTCCTGTACCAAAGCATGTTTTCTACCTAAGGTAACAACACTCACATAAAGAGTTGTCGAGGTCAATAAAAACAATCCGGAAGGAATCATGGAAACAAGACTTCCCGCGGTTTTGGAAACAATACTTGCAAGATCATCTCCATGAAAATAGTTTACAATAATCATACCGATTCCCAAGGGAAGAATGATAATGGAAATCATATGAATAATACGATTCAGTGAATGAAGTAATACGGATTTTACTCTTTTTTGTTTTTTGGCAATCGATTGCAGGCGACTGACATAGGTAAAATCGCCGATTTTTTCCGCTTTGACATATAATGTCCCGGACACGACAAAAGATCCGGCAAAAACTTTATCACCGCTTTTCTTTTTCAACGCTATACTTTCTCCGGTCAGTAACGATTCATTTACTTCTCCGAATCCATCCAGAACTTCACCATCGACTACGATTTCTTTCCCGGCTTCCAAAACGACGATATCATCCAAAACGATATCATCCACACCGACAATGGTTCCCTTTCCGTCTCGTATTAAAGAGGCTGTCGGCTCCGTTAATAATCGTAAAGAAGCCACCATTTTTTTTGCTTTGTTTTCTTGATAAATACCAATGGCTGTGTTCAAAATCACGATACCCAGAAAAAAGCAATTGGTATAAGAACCGACACTGATTAAGGCAATGGCGATTGCTAAAAGAAGCATATTGAAGAAAGTAAAGACATTACGAAAAATAATTTGAGGCAAGGTTTTGGAATATGTTTTTTTCTTTTCATTGGTTAACCCATGTTCGACACGTTCCTGAACTTGTGAAGAGGTTAATCCGTCTTTTACATTGGGAAAATAACGAACCGCGGAATCAAATTCTTCTTCTTTTGCTGTTTTCTTTTCTTCTTTTGCCTTTTTTATCTCCATAACTTCCTACTTTCTTAATTTTTAAAGCATATTTTTGAAATCTTTTGGTACCTTATCTTTCTTTACCGCGCGAATAATGCTTTCTTCTTTTTCTTTCGATACTTCCTTCCCGGCAAGTTTTGCCACATCTTTTATCAACTTTCGCAAATTTTTTTCATCATTAAGATCTTGTCCGGATACGGATTTTGCCAGTGCAATGATATCTTCTTTCCGGACATTGGTCTTTTTTTCGACCTTATCAAAGATATTATCATTCATTTTATCACCTTTATATAGATATGCGCCCAATAATAAAGAGTGATTTATTCTCGTTTTAATTCTCTTTTTAATAACTCCTGTAAAACATCTTTCGGTCTTTTTCCTTCGTATAGTACTTGATAAACCGCCTCGGTAATCGGCATATCGATATGATATTCCTGAGCAATTTCATGAACAACTTTCGATGTACGGATTCCTTCGACGGTTTTTTGATTGTTTTGTAAAAAAACCATACTGGAATTGGCTTTACCGATTTCTTCACCGGCAATAAAATTCCGAGAATGACGAGAATTGCAAGTTACAATCAGATCTCCTAAACCCGTAAGTCCGAGATATGTTCTTTCTTCCCCTCCGAAGTAAGTACCGAAACGAACCATTTCCGCCAGACCGCGAGTAATTAATGCCGCTCTTGCATTGTCGCCAAGACCAATACCGGAAAGCATACCGGAAGCAATGGCAATGGTATTTTTAATGGCAACACTATATTCGGCACCGATTTCATCGGTTTGTGTATAGACTCGAAAATAATCATTGGAAAATAATTTTTGAATGACTTGTGCCGCGGATAAATCTACGGAAGTAGAAGTTACGCATGTCAATAATCGCAAGATGACTTCTTCGGCATGACCCGGGCCGATTAAAGAGACGATTTCCTGACGATTTTCTTGCGGAATCTCTTCGCGAATTACTTCGGAAATGCGTCGATGCGATTGCGTATCGAATCCTTTGGCAACACTGACCAAATAGGGTTTTCCTTGAATATAAGGTTTCATGGTTTGGAGTAAAGAGCGTAATGCCATGGTTGGTACAGCCAAAACGATGACTTCTGCGCCTTGTAATGCTTCCTTTATATTCAAAGTGGCTTTTAAATCCGCGGGCAATAAAATATCCAAACCAAAATATTTGGAATTTTGATGATGAAGTTGAATATCGTTCACCTCATCTTTATCAATTCCATACATGATAACTTCTTGAGAATTATCGCATAATAATTGGGCTAATGCGGTTCCCCATGTGCCGGTTCCTAAAATAGCAATTTTCATCCGTTTTTTCTCTCCTTTAATGTAAAATGAATCGGAGTTCCGTCAAAATCAAAAGAACTGCGAATTCGGTTTTCCAGATACCGTTCATACGAAAAATGCATATACGAAGGAGAGTTCACAAACAAAACAAATGTCGGAGGTACACCTTCGGATTGTGTTCCGTAATATATTTTTAAACGTCCTTTATTGCATTCGGAAGGCGGATTCATGGCTTGTGCATCTTGCAGAACTTCATTTAAAGTAGAAGTGGTTATATGTCGATGATAAGCTTGATAGGATTTTTGAATATAAGGGAAGATGGTTTTGATCCGCGTTTTGTTTTTTGCGGATACAAAAGCAACAAAGGCATAATCCAAAAATTTAAATTCCATACGGATTTTCTTTGTAAATTCTTGCATGGAACAAGAAGAAACCAAATCCCATTTATTGACAACGATAATAATCGGTTTTAAAGATTCCATGGCATACGATGCAACATGTTTATCTTGGTTGGTAATTCCTTCTTTGGCATCCAAGACCAAAAGAACCACTTCACTTCGTTCAATGGCACTGATCGCTCTTAATGCAGCATATTTATCGACAGATTCAAAAATTTTCCCGCGTCTTTTCAATCCCGCGGTATCAATCGCAACATAAGAAGTATCTTCATAAACAAATTCGGTATCGATAGCATCTCTTGTTGTTCCTTCAATATTGGAAACAATTACGCGTTCCTGACCTAAAAGAGCATTTATTAAAGAGGATTTTCCCACATTCGGTCTTCCGATGACGGAAAAACAAATCGAATCTTGATAAAGTATTTCTTCTTTTTTCGGAAGAAGAGTGATAATGCGATCCAATAAATCTCCCATACCGATTCCGTGTTCCGCGGAAACAGGAAAAATTTCTTTGAATCCCAAAGCATAAAAATCCGCAACAAGATTCATTTTTTCAATATCATCAATTTTATTGACGGCTAAAAGAACGGGATGTGAAGAAGAATGCAATAATTTTGCAATTTTACGATCATCTTCTGTTAATCCGCGTATACCATCCACGACATAAACAATGACATCGGCCTCTTCAATTCCGATTTCCACCTGAGAGCGAATTTCTTGCTGAAAAGGAACATTTTTGATTTCAATTCCGCCGGTATCCACGACATGAAATTTTTTGGTCAACCATTCACAAGTGCCATATAGACGATCTCTTGTAACTCCCCATGCATCATCCACGATTGCCGAGCGTCTTCCAACCATGCGGTTGAATATGCTGGATTTGCCGACATTGGGTGTTCCGACAATGCAAACCATAGGAAAATTCATTTTTGCACTCCCGATTTTTCTTGAACAATTTCCAAAATTCGTTGTACCACTTCTTCAATTGTCATTTCCGAGGTATCAATTTCTACAGCTCCTTTTGCTTTTTTTAACGGAGCAAAGGAACGATGAGAATCAATATAATCTCTCTTTTTTACTTCTTTTTCGATTTCTTCATATGTGCAGGCAATGCCTTTGGAAATATTCTCATCATATCTTCTCTTCGCTCTTGTTTTGACCGAAGCATTTTGATAAATTTTGACATTGGCATCGGGCACGACATAACTTCCGATATCACGACCATCCATGACAACATTGGCATTTTTTGCGATTTTCCGCTGCAATTCAACAAGAAATAAACGAATTTTTTTATACGATGCGATATAAGAAACATTCTCGGCTACAGCACGAGAACGAATTTCTTCGGTAACATCTTGTTGATTCAAAAACACATGGTCTTGTTCATCCACTTCAATATCAATTTGGGGAAGAAAAGAACATGAAATATTTTCATCTTTCGGATCGGCACCTTTTTGCAGAACATAAAGCGTTACGGCACGATACATGGCACCGGTATCTACATAAGTATAACCTAATTTTTTTGCTACAAGTTTTGCAACTGTAGACTTTCCTGCGGCGGCAGGACCATCGATAGCAATCACAACGGGATTCATTTTCTTCCTCCAACAATAAGATTTATTTTACTAATAATAAAATAATCAGAATAATCAAAACAATGGCAATAATCGCCAATCCGATATAAAGCGAAAGATAAAGAATTTTTTTGTTCATTTCCTTTTTCTTTGTTTTTTCCTCAAAAGATTTTTTTTCATTTATTTGCGATGCATCCATCATGATGGTATATTCATCATGTTTTTGGATGATTTCTTCCATTGTATGGGATAATGCATTCTTTTTGATTTCGCTTTCAAAGGGATCTTTTTGTTCCATTGTTTCATCGATTGTTTCTTGCTTTTGCTCATTCGCGGCAGTTAAAATTTCTTTGCGGTAATCGGCAAAACGTTCCACTCTTGATTTTTTCATTGTTTTCACGCACCTCCCTATTCAAAATTTTATCCGAAATTTAAAACAATTCATAGTAAAATCTTTCTTGTTTCCGATTTTTACGAAAAATAATTTATTTATAAATTAAAATTTCATTTGAAAATAAAAAGAAATCGTTTCGTTTTTTTCTTTTGTTATACATTTCCGATAAGATTTGAATTTTATTTTGATCTTACAAATTTGTTCAGTAATAAAAAGGTGTTGAAAAGCGTTTTGATCGTGACACTTGCTCTTTTATGAATTGCAATCTTTAAGATAATAAAAAATAATTGAAATAAAAAATCAGATTTCTTATAATAAAAAAAGAAACAAGGAGGATTCTGCATTTATGGCCAAAACATGCAAAGTAAATGAAGCTTGCATCGGATGTGGTTTATGTGAAGGAACATGTCCCAGCGTCTTTGAACTCGTTGATGGAGTTGCACACAGCAAATTCGACACCGTCCCAGATGATCTTGTCGCAGATGTTGAAGATGCTGCAGCAAACTGCCCAGCTCAAGCAATTGAAGTGGAATAAGCATTAGAAAATAAAAGGAGTTGTTTGGCAATTCCTTTTTTTATGAAAAAAACATCTTTTTTTTCAAAAAGAAAAGATTATAATAACGTTAATGGAGGAAATAATATGTTAGAAAATAAAATAGCAAAATTAATCAACGAACAAGTGAATAAAGAATTTTATTCTGCGTATCTTTATTTGGACTTTGCTAACTTTTATGCCGAGGAAGGATTAGATGGATTTGCTCATTGGTATGAAATTCAAGCAAAAGAAGAAGAGGATCATGCTTTAAAAATGCGAAAGTATCTTCAAGATAATGGTTATCGTGTTACTCTGGATGCAATTGCAAAACCGGATAAGGTCTTTAAGAATCATTTGGATCCTTTGGAAAGCGGATTGGAGCATGAACGATATGTTACCTCTTTAATTTCCACGATCTATCGTGAAGCTTTTGATGTGAAAGATTTTAAAACGATGCAATTTTTGGATTGGTTTGTAAAAGAACAAGTCGAAGAAGAAAAGAATGCGGAAGATTTAGTAAAACGAATGAAACTTTTCGGGTCGGATTCCAAAGGTTTATATATGCTTGATCAGGAACTTAAAGGAAGAACTTATTCCGCACCGGCAAACGAAGAATAATTTTCAAAACTAGAAGACTTTAATCTTAGAAAAGATTTTATAATCTTCTAGTTTTTAAATGCCATAAAATAAAAAAAATCAAAATCGTATTCTCAAAAAAATCAGAGAATAAATTTTCATCATGAAAAAAATGCCTATTTTATGGCATTATTATACATTTATATGAATATTTTAAGTTTGTTGGTGCTTGTTGCACTTAGATGAATAATGAACGTTTTTGAAATTTATAAAAAAATGTTTTGACTTTTAAAAATGTTTTCGCTAAAATGTAGAACATTATTTACAAAAATTTTATGCACGTATTTTTGTACTTAAGGAGGAAAAAGGAGAAACAAACAAAAATAGTAAAAAATTCTTATTATCAGAAATTTTGTAATTCGTACGTAATACAAAAGATGCAAAGGGATCTGTCATAATAGGAATTTATTCAAAAAACAAAGGGAACCCAAACATTCTTTGAATTAATGAAAATGCATTCATTGACACGAATGAATCAAATGGATTTATTCTAGAAGAAAGGAGAACATAATTTATGAAAAAAACCTCAAAAGTTTTACTTGTGGCACTTCCTTTACTCACTTTATCCGGTATGCTTTTACCGTCGGCTTTCGATAATGGTATTTTAAGGCCGGTTTTTTTGGAAAGAGCAGCGGAAGCAGAATATGCCATTCAAGTGGAAGCAGATGAAGCTGTAACGGTAAATGTTGCTACCAGCGCATTGGAAAATTCCCGTGTAAACTTCAATCTGGAATATAATACACAAGAATATTTAGTCACCAAAGTTTTGGTAAATGAAGATTATGCTGTTAAAAATGCGGAAAAGAATTATTCATTTGTTATGCCGGATCAAGCAGTGAGTCTTGTTGTGGAAGGACAATATTTATCCAATGTTCAAAAGTATAATATTCGTAATGCTAATGAAGAAGATGGTATTCTTCTTGATGGAGCAGCAGCACAAGCAGCTCCGGGAGATACCGTATCGTTTAAAGTGGAATTTGCGTGGGATTCACCTTACTCCTTTAATAATAAAGTCGAAGTTTATAAAGTCGATGCAGATGGAGTAAAATTACAAGAAGACGCAGCAATTGAAGTTTCCAACGGGGGGGGGTCATATTATTCGTTCGTAATGCCCGAGAATAATGTTGAAGTCTCGGTTGGAAAAGTTGCAAAAAAATTCTCGTTAGAAGTAGAAAGTGATAGTTCCTCTTATATTTCGAAAATAGAAAAATTAGAGGTAGAAGAATCTTCAGAGATTCTTGGGAAATATGCGAAAAATCTTTTACTTTATGGAAAACAAATTAAAGTAACTCTGGAAGATAGCGCAAAAGCACGTGCAAAAGGATTAATTTTAAAGACAAATACAGGAGAACAAAAGCTTTATCCGGATGATGGATTAGATTTTGTTCTATTTAGCATGCCTGCATCTAATGTTGAGCTTTCGGTAGAAACAGAAGTAAATTATAAATCCATTACGATTCAAAGCGATGATAAATTCACGATTCAGGCTGTGAAAAAAGCCGAAAGTGGAGATGAATATGAAGAAATTACCGATTTAACGAAATTCATTCCCACGGAATATGTTTATTTAAAAGTAACAAATACGAATGATAATTATGCTTTGAAGAATGTCAAAATTTCCTATGGAAGTTCTTCTTTAAGCGCGGCAAAAAGTGATGATGGAGATGATATCTATTTTTTCACAATGCCGGATGCCGACGATGTATCTATTTCCGTGGAATCGGTAGAAATTAAATTCAAAGATTATGAATTCTTAGGATCTTATGTGGGAAATAATATATATAATGTTAACTTAAATACAGCGATTGTGACGGATTCATATAATATAACTATTGATAATTTAGGTAATTTCACCAAGGGATCTAGTTCTTCTATCACAACAAAAGTCATTGAAACAGCAAGTGCAAAAACAGGAGATGGAACAATTACTTTTGATGGAAGTGATGATTCCGCGGTAGATGTTTGTTATGGTGGAAAATTTATTTTTGCAAACTGGAATTTTTCGAAAAAATTGAGTGATGCATTTGGACAAGATTATTTAGTTGATGTGAAAAAAGAAAATGAAAATGATGCAAATTCTCAATATTCTTTCCGTTATGTATCTGCAAGTGACAAATCTTTTGTTGCTATTGAAGCCTTACACAATGGGGAACATTATGCATCCATGTTCTTTGATGCAACAAATAAAAAATTCTATGCTGCCAATGTCACATTTGAAGTAGAAGCAGGAAAAGATATAACAAGTGTTTCTTCCTTTACAATTAAAGTTGGTCAACAAACCATCGGAACAGTAACCGATAAAGTATATGCTCCCGCGGATGCGGCATAAGGAGGGACGATTATGAATAAGAAAAAAACAAGTTGTTTTGCATTATTATTTATCAGTCTGTTTTTGTCGGCTTGTAATAATATTGGCGATTCTTTAAGTTCATTTTATACGGATTTATCCAGTCTAACTTCAAGTTCGTTATCCGATAGCAGTTCTTCATCCGAAGGAAATAGTTCCAGCTCCAGTGCAACATCGAATTCAAGTTTTGAAGTTTTCGTAAGTCAAATTAATGTAAATGAAGAAAACGTTTCCCTGTATGTTGGGGATCAATTTCAAATTGAAACTACGGTTTTACCTCAAAATGCGACAAATAAAGAACTTTCTTATCAATCAAGTAATACCGGTGTTGTTACGGTTAATAGTGAAGGATTACTTGAAGGTGTGGCCGTAGGGAATGCAACCATTACGATTTCCGCCGTGAAAGGGGAAGCCAGTAAGCAAATTTCGGTTACCGTGAAGGGTTCTTATAATATTACTCTTGCGGATGCAGTAGCAAGTTCCGGGGTTCAAGTGTCTTGTTCCAATAAGGCAAAAGAAGGGGAACTTGTCGAAGTAACATTAACTTATGATAATGCTGCGGTTGAAGTTTTGAAAGTAACGGCAAATAACATCGAATGTGGTACAAGAAATGGTAAATATTATTTCTATATGCCTGCGGAAGATGTTGAAATCAATCTGGAAACGAGCACCATTGGAAATTATTTTATAATTGAAAATGCCTCCAGTGATGTAGCAACTTTACATGGAAATTTAACAGCGGAAAAAGAAGATGAAGTTTCTTTGAGTTTTTCTTTAAAACCGGGATATGTCTTTACGGGCGAAGTAAAAGTTTATACCGGAGATAATTCCGAATCCGGTGCAGTAGAATGCACCGTCCAAAATGGTGTTATTTCTTTCCAAATGCCGGAAGGTAATGTCAAAGTTGAAATTGGTGTTACAGGAGCATATTTTCAAGTAACAAAATCCGATGATGAAGGCTTTATTAAAGAAGTAAAACTTGACGGAACAGTTCAAAGAACAGAAACTTTTGATGCAATGTATGGTTCCGAAATTACCATTACATTCAAACAAGAAAGTGATTTAGGGGTAAGTGATACCGAATTGAAAAGATTGTTCAAAGAAGAACGACCTTCGGGTATTTCCATTCCAGAGATGAATCAAAATGTAATGGTAAATGATGATTCACCAACTTCTGTGACTTTTGAAATGCCATATTATGATGTAAGTATGGAAGTTTTAACTGCTACATATTATCGTAACTTTACCATTACGAATTCTACTCATATAACGGCAGAGGCATATAAGAAAGTCGATGAAAATTATGTGCCATTAGAGGAAGATAAAGCAGTTTATGGCGATACGATTTATTTAAAAGCCGAAAGTGATAGTGCCGATTATGCCGTGCGTAAAATTACCGCACACTATACGACACAAGGAAGTAGTTATTCAAGCGATCAAACTTTATCTTTTGAAGATGGTTATTATAAATTAAATACAATGCCGGAAGTAAAAGATGGTACTGTTCTTGAATTTAATGTTGAAGAAAAGAATATGACAACTTTTGCCGGTAGAGATTTCTTAGGTGATTATAAAGGATATAGTTCTGCTGCCTCGGTTACAGAGTTACCATTAAGCATTCATCTTGATGGATCCGGTATCTTTAATATCGGCGGAGGTTCCAATGATGAAGAACTTTCGATTCAAAGTGCGGGAAATAATGAAATATTAATCCATAACGAAGGTTCACATCAGATTAAAGCGTATTATGATGATCAAATGTTCATTATGACCACCTTGATCAGGACTTCGATGGATCGAACAGATCTTTATCCGGAGGATGCATATTTCTTCTTTAAAGTATCGGATAGTGAAAATCTCACGGTTTATTCTCAAGAACTTAATGGTGGTAAATATCATGTCGGACAAGTTTATAAAGATAGTGAACCTTATCTGACTTACTTAATGGATGCTGAGAACGATCACTTATATAAAGATGTAGAGTTCCGATTTGAAGAAGGTACACATGTAACGGATGACAGTGTGGATTATAGTATCTATAGTGAAGATGAATTATTGCTTACCGTGTCCGGAAGTACAGCTTCAACTCGAACGGTTACATTACCTAATGGATTTGAAGGTACGTATCGTGTTACTGCTCAAGAAAAAGATCTTGTCGTCTATTCCAATAAAGTAAAATATGATAATCATGTTTGGGAATATCAGATTTCAGATGATGATGTTGGTGAATTGAAAAAGAAAATTGAAATGTATTATCTTGATGGTGGCACAAGACACAGTATTGTGGCAACATTAAATACACAAGATAGTACTGCGACACTTGAAGAAGAACAAGTAATAGAAAATGCGGTTTACGGAAAAGCTTATCGAGCAAAACATACGGGTTTTAGTTCCTCTTACTATTGGGTCTATATTTACTTTGATAATTTAGATACGGCACATCTATGGGGGGATTATAGCTATAGCCCGTCGAATAAAATTCCAACTTCTTCTTATAATGAACAAAAGGCTGCGAAATACACCTATGATTCTGCTTCAAAGAGAATAACTTTTGAACAAAGTGGTGGGAATGCTGTGTTAGAGCTTCAAGATGATGGATCTTTAAAAGTCGTTGAAGGAACTTTACGTGTGAATGGTAGTTCTTCTTATTACGTTGATACCTATGAGACATTAGAAAGTTTTACTCTTGAATCATAAAAGTTCATTAATTATTAAAATTCTACATTAGGGGATATTTATCCCCTTTTGTTTTGGACGATTTTTTCTTTTGCCTAAAAAAAGTGTTTTTTAAAGTATAAAAGTAACGTATGGTGTCAGTTTGGGTTAATTATTAATCTAAGTGCAACAAAATAATAATGAAAAAAATTTTTAAAAAAACAAAGAGAAAATAGGGAAAAAAAGGAATAAAGGAATAATTTGGTTTTCATTTTCTTTTAAATCATGTACAATAGCAAAAGAAGAAAGACATAACAAAAACTACTTAGTGAAAATGAAATTTTAAAGCTAAGTGTGACATTTATATGGGTTATGATTGTCCTTCTTCGAGTGATTTAGAAATTAAAAAGTATTTCTTCTACTTTTTAATTTTTTTCAGTAAAGATGGATTTAATGTGACATCGTCACATTCCACCTTTGTAATTCCTGCAAAAGCGAGGAATGCTTGTCCTAGACGTGGGTCATCTAGGACTTTTTCATAGGGAGTTTTACCTTCTAAAGATTTACGAGGATAGGAATTAATATGGGAAAATAACCTGTTAATATCCTCTTGAGTAAGACCATCAAAAGACCATCCTTTATAGTGAATGAATCTCACGAATACGTGATTTCTTTCACAGGCTCCTTTTTGATATGGTGCATAGGGCCTGCAATAGAAAACATGACAGTTTTCTATGCTTCCCTCTAAGTCGAGTAATGAGTCAAATTCCACGCCATTATCTGTAAGTAGTATTTCACTGAAACTTTGACTCATTATGGTCCCATACCTCTCATCATAAGATTTGAGTTTGTTCATAAATTCCTTAAGTTTCTCATATACTTCCTTCTTCGTATGTGTTTCTAATAAAATTCCGAATTGTAAGCGATGTTGTACAATGTGGATCGTTAATACAGACTTGACCCCATCAATACATCCAATCACCGTATCTAATTCTACAATTAAGGCTTTTTGATGATACTGATGATACAATAGATATTCTTGATATTTATGATTTTCTTTAAAGTCATATCTTTGATGTTCTGCTTCATCCTCTTTACTTACATATGTCCGATTCGTTGGTAATCTTCTGCCTGTCATCCTTAAATCGGATAACCGACAATCCAACGCTCCTGTTTTGATCCAATATCTTAACGTCGATGCTGATATTTTAATCTCGCGGTGATTCATGAGTATCGCCTCAACCGATTGTCCTTTCTTGATCAATGGTGATATGACCTTATTTACTGCTTTAATCGTATTTTTATCCGCACGAGGCCTTTTATTCGCATTTTGTATGCGTTGGTGATATTCCCCGGAAGCTTTCTCCGCATCGTAATAATACTGTAAATAAGTGCATCTCGCTTTTTTTGCACAATGATTACAAACAAAGGGATATTTCTTCAGACATTCTTGCTTCCCAGGTTGATACTTTGTACATTTATATGGACAAAATAATTTTATTTTTGTCCTTCCTCTGCTGCACTCCTGTATGTGCAAACAAGAGGATTTCGTATCACATGTATCTCGATTCACTGGATAAGAATTCCTTATCAACTCCCTATATAGTGTTTGTCTTGTTACTCCCATCTCTTTTGCTATTGCACTTAAGGATTTGTGTGTCTTTATACTCGCTTGTAATTGTGCTCGTTGAACCAAACTCATTTGTTCGTATTTTTTTCCTGTGGTATTTCTTTCTTCTTTTATTCTCATTTTCCTTCTCTCCTTTTTCAATACCACTCGAAAAAGTACATCTTTATTTAACGTATTTTTAATTCCGTCCGCAACAGTTTAAAATTTTTTTCATTATTACTTGTTGCACTTAGATTAATAATTAACGTATGGTGTCAGTTTGATATTTTTTTCTTGACAAGCATTAAGATTAGGAATAAACTAGAAAACAATTTTAATATTTTTTATTAAATTAAAATTAGAAAGGAAAGAGATATGAAGAAACCCCTGTTTTTACTCGTTGGAATATTCGGATTATTATGCGGATGTTCGAATGAAGAATTAAGTAGTTTATTAAGTCTTTCAAGTCAAAGCTCCAGCGGACAGTCATCGGTTACGTCCTCATCTGGTGCTTCATCGAACAGTCTCGGAAATAGTTCTTCTGGCTCTAGCAGCAGTTCTATTTTCAGTAGCAGTTCTTCTTCAAGTAGTAGTTCTGTTTCCAGTAGTTCCAGCAGTTCCAGTAGTATGGTAACAAATAATCTTACAGATTCTCTTCTTTCCCTTTTCCGTGGAAACAAAACATTTCGTGGAAAAGTAAAGAAAGTCGAAGCATCCTCCTCGATGGATATAAAAAACGCAAAAATCACTTTTAATAGTGATCGTGTTAAATTCGATGATGTGGATGCTCAACAAGAACTCCTTTTGTATAAAGGACAAGGTAGCAATGATCCTGAAAAAGTCTATCTCTATAATCGAACAAGAAAAAATCAAGTTCTTTCTACCGAGATAGAGGAATGGAAAAATGTAAAAAATCCATTTGATAGTTTCGTTGTGGATGATTTCACAAAAGTAGCCGAAGGAAGCTATGCTTTAAATGCAGACAAGAAAGAAATGGTTTTAAAGAATTTCGGATATTTCTTCTTTAATGATGGAGAAATACAAATAGATGTAAATCTTTTGGATTCTTTTGTTTTGAATTTACAAAATGGGCAGATTAAGTCGTTTAAAATTGCGACAACATCTCAGCAAGAAGACGAAAATGAATCTTATGTTTTGGAAAATGAATGGGTTTTAGAAGAGACTGCGGAAGTACTTCCGGCATTACCGGAAGTCTTTAGTGAAACTTCCAATCATGCTAAGTTAATTTCGGCTTTTGATGCTTTAAAAACTCAATCCTATAAAATGAAATATAAGATTGAAAGAGGCTCTTCTACTCAAGAGTTTAGTTATACTTATGGAAGCGATGGAACGTATTTTGGTTTCGGTGCTACCGGAGAAGAAGGATATGGTTTTGCACATTATGATGACGAGTATTTTGGATTTCAAAAAACAAGTGATCAGATTTTAAAAGGGAAGGTTGCAACTGCAGAGGATTTAACAAAGTATTCTCCGAGTTTTAATAATTTAGATTCCGAGGAACAGTTCTCTTTTGCTTTATTTGAAGATAAAGGTGACGGTGTTTTTGAAGCATATAATGACAAAATCGAAGGAGAATCCATTGCACAAGTTTTGGCACAATATTTTGTCACAAAAGATCATACACTTATCAATACTTATGCTGAGAAAGCCACCTCTTTAAAGATTACTTTAAGTGCAGCGGATGCGGTTCAGGAAGTTTCTTTTGATTTTAATAATAGTGGTTCTTTAGGAAAAGTTACGATTGCGTTTGTTGATATCGGAACAGCTTCTCTTGGCTTTGATTTCAGTTCTATTCCGGAATTAGAAGAAGGCGGTAGCGGCTCTTGGAGCTCCGGAGAACAAGAAGATTTTAACGGGGGAGGAGAATAAATATGAAAAAAAGAATTGGATTATTTATAGCTTGCAGTACGTTGATTCTTGGTATCAGTGCTGTCATTGCAAATCAAAATAAATTCCTCGTTGCCAATGAGAATTTTTCCGAAAATGTCTCGGAAAATTCTGAATTTGAAGATGAAGGACCGCGTTTAGCTCTTTCTAATGGTGAAGATGTCGGAAATACGGAAGTTATAAGACCTTCTATGAAAGTTCAAGTTAGCGAAGAAAACGAGTCCGGTTGTCGTTCCATACGATTCATTGCCGCGATTTCTTCTTTAAATGTTACGGCTTCTTTTGATCGTGTTATGTATAGCGGAAATACGAATAGTGTTTTAAAAGAAAGTAAAAGCTATCCGGTTACTACGGCCTATGTTTCGCTAGAGGATGGGGGTGATCTTTTACTTCCTTCTTCTTTCGGTGAAAAATTCAATTATTTTATTACCTATACGATGAATAATATTCCCGAGGCAAATTTCTTGGATGTTTTGGATGTTACGGTTCATGTAAATAATCTCAAAGCTCAAGTGAAAGCAAATGTCGGCGGAACATATATAGCGAATAATTCTAATGAGTATTTAACATATGAAGAAAACAAATCGAATCCTTATGAATATACCGTGGATTGTAGTAGTGACACAATTACGGAAGCTTATGTAAATAAATATTACGCACAAAATCTTACGGGATATGTGGCCGATGATACTTTCGGAAAAGTTACCACATTGTATAGAGGAATCTTCGACGCTTGCAGGAGCTTAACCAAAGTGGTTTTACCGGATTCAATTACCACTTTAAGTACACAGGCATTCCGAAATTGTGCATCTTTAAGGGAAATAAATATTCCGGAAAATGTTACTGGTGGTGCAGATAGTTTAACTTTCTATGGCTTGGATGGTTTAAAAATCATTCATTATGATGCAATAAATATGAAAGGAAATAGTGCTTCTTTTGAGGCAAGCACAAGTCATACCATTGAATTGGAACATTTATATATCGGAAGTAAAGTACAAAAAATTCCGGATAAATTATTTCCTAGTGACATTGAAGTAGAAGAAATTCGATATGATGGCAGTAAAACTGCTTGGCAGAGTGTTGATATTGGCTGGAATGATTGCATTGAGAAGAATGTTGTCATTTGCAATGATTCTAAAAAAGTCGATGTGACTTTCCATTTCCAAGGAAAAACGCTTTCTATTGATGGAACAGAATATACGGATCAATATGTCATAAATGACTGGGAAGGAACGAAAGTTCCTGTTCCTCAAGCACCATTAACTTTGGAGATTGAAGGTACAAATTATGGATTCAAAGGTTGGTATAAAGAAGAAGGATTCTCTACCAAACTTACGGATAGTACCATCACATTAGCTGAAGGTTTGAATTATTATGCAAATTATGCAGAAATTGAAAAAGAAGGATTTAGTGTTGAAGAAGCAATTCCTTTAACGGTTAATGTGGCAGCAAAACAACTTTCTTTAGCAGAATATTCCCCGAAAGCATATTATATTTTCTCTTGTGAGGAAGAAGATATTTACTATATCAATGATGTGGATACTTCTACAATGGGTTCGGAAGTGACATTATATGATGTAACAAGTCTTTTAGGAGATAATAAAACCGTAGATGATGGTGAATTAACCGCAGAAAAGCTTGCTACACTTTCAAGTTTAGCCTCAAATAATGGTGGAAATAATATTAATGAAACCTATAACTATGGATTAGGTTATCGTTTAGAAGCCGATCATACGTATGTATATGTTGTAGGAATGTCTTCCTCTTATGGAGGTTCTAAAGTTTACGATACAACCACGGCAAAATTAACACAAATAGATGGTGATCGCTTAGAAGAAGCCGATCAACAACCGATTGCATGGCAAGAAAATAAAGACGTGCAAATCGGTGGGTTCGGTCAAGGCGTATATTGTCTTTTCGATAATAGCGGAGTAGATAAAAGCGAACATAAATTTGTTGAAATTTCTACGACAATCAGTGAAATAAAGGGAAGTTCAACCGATTATGAAATTCAACTTTATGAATATCAAGATGCGGAAGGAAATTATGAAAAAATCGAATCTTCAAAAGGTAAGACATTGAATGTCACTACTTTGGAAAAGAAAAAATATGTTGTTGCAGTAGTCGATACTCATCGATTCACGGCCTCACGAGAATTTGAGTATAAATTTAATTTGAAAATTGATGATCAGCCGAAAGGACTAGTTGCTGAAAATGCTATCGTTGCCTATGAAAATGGTGAAGGATTAGGTGAACCGATTACCATTGACTGGACCAAAGGTCAAGTGAAACAATATTATGATAGTTCCTCTACATCGAATTGGGATTACCATTATTACTCCGAAGTGTATTATTCTTTCACTCCGAAAAATGCGATTGATGCCGTAGTGTCCACTACGGGATTATCTTCAACGGCTAAAATGACTATGATTGTTTATGAAGCGTCGTCTTCGAAATCAACAGTAGCTACATTTGGTACTTTTGCTACTCGTGGTAGTAGTTCTTCGACATATTATTGTAGTCCTACTTCATTTGATACATCAAAAAATGGGCATTTTGAAGCAAACAAAGAATATATCATTCAATGTTTTGGACAGACGGCAGGACAATATAATCAGAATCCTTGTCAGGCGGATATAAGTTTCACGATTGCCGAAATAAAGGCAACCAGTGCATTAGAAAATCCACATGAACTAGATCAAAGTAAATTTATGGTTTCTTCAAGTAGCAGTTATGAATATACCGGTGTTAAAGGTTATAATTCAACGGTGGAATATTTCAAAATAACTCTCATGGCAAAAGATGAAAAATCTCCAGCTCCTTATTGTAATTTTATTCAAACATGGGAGAACGCTACATTTAAAATCTATAGCTGTGAAGGTGATAGTCCTACTTTATTAGCGGAAAAAAACGAAGCAAGTGATAAAATTGAGTTAGATGATTCTAAAAAATTGGAAATCGGAAAAACTTATATTATCGCAGTAGAGCATTATGCTTCATCAAATGGGAGTGATATTCGTATACGTTTCTAATACGTTGCTCCGAGTGCTTAATGCACGATAAAAGTTCTATTTAAGAAAAACGAAAAGCATATCATTTCTATGATGTGCTTTTTGTTTGTATTTATTTCTTTTTCAAATAAAAATGAAAAGAACATAAGTAAAAAATTATAAACCGAAATATTTTTTAAAAGTTATAATGCACAAAAATTAAAGCACATTAGATTTGTTGATGTGATTAAAAATTTATAATTAAAGTTTATTAAATGAACATTTTAGGACTTATCTCCAAAAAAATGGCAATTTTGTTATAAATTATCTCCAAAAAAATGGCAAAAACGCTTGAGTTTTGCACAAAATGAAAATTATGAGACATTGATTGCAGAAATCAAAAGATGCTATGCCGAAGATACGAAACTCCCTAGATCTTTTCACAATGAAGCTATGGATTTATATAAAGATTTTTTATATATTGGCGGTATGCCAGAAGTTGTTGAGCAATTTGTAAAAACTGGAAATGTTGAATTGGCAAGAATTAAACAAGAAGAAATTATTCAGGCTTATTTTAACGACATGAGCAAATATAACAAGGCTACAGAAATTCCAAAAGTTAAACTTGTGGTTTTGAAAATAATATAAAATCGGTACCTTTATACGCCGTATTTTGTATTAAGTAATTTGTGGAAGGAATATGAAATATTTTGTTTGTGCAAACATTTGTTTTTCAAGTCACAGCAGTATTGATTTTCCCGATTTTATTGGGTGTAAACGGAATTTGGTGGTCGATTGTCGGCGCGGAAGTTATGGCAAGTCTTGTATCCACTTTCCTTATTATCATCAAGAGGAAAAAGTATCATTATTCGTCCATGATTCTAAAGAGGATATGGATGTCAAAGAAAAATCTTACAGATAAATTCTTTTATTTACTTCAATCATGATAGAGACGATTTTTTTCTTTGACGAAAGTGATGCTGCTATTGTCGGAACAATACTACCACGATAGGGATAATTGATGGCATAACGATATCCCTTATTTTGAATAGCAGAAAGAATTTTTTCGGTGATTTCTTTATCATAATATTCTTTTTCGATTCCAATACAAACATCCGGGAAGGGCGGTGCAAAAAAATGTGCGGCCATTTTATCGGAAAAACTATGACAATCCAAAATCAAAAGACTGGAATCTTCTTTTAAAAGTCGCAAAACCGTCTCATTGAAATTTGCGTGATAAGCATCGTAATACTTTAATACGGTATTGCGATAATTTTCATCGTGAGCATGGAACAAAGTGCCATCGTAAAGGTGAGTATACACGACACCTTCTCCGTATTTTGCCATTGGTTCTTTATTGTCGTCACGATAACGTTCCATATCGCAATAGAGTCGAGAATATGGTGCTATGATTCTTTCTCCTTCTACATTGCGAAAAAGTTTTTCAACACCGAAATCTGTCATCTCTTTGTTGTAGCGGGAAAATTCGTCACGGGGAATTAAAAGCCCGTCGTAAAAATCGTTAGGAACGGCTAAAGATGCATGAGGAATATGTAATATCGTTTTCATTTTTTTCCATTTCCTATTTTTTTCTTTGCAAATTCAACTTTTGCATTTTTACCATTAAAAATTGTTTCAACATATCGTTATACAGTCTCATATTCATAGGAATTTCCTCGTTTGAAAGATATCACAATTTCTCTTTAGATGAAAGCATTTAATAAAAAAAGATATCGTTTCATTTTTTTTGAATAGTTCTTTAAACCTAAAAAATATGGATGTTCTCCTTTTCAAATAAAAAAAAGAGCAAAGGAATTTTTTTGCTCTGTTGATGGCGCACCGAGGCAATTATAATCCGAACACAAAAGCTCGTCAAGGCTGACCGTTTGCGTTCCGTTTTTATAGTTAAAAAT
>CANRDP010000001.1 GCA_947629415.1 uncultured Bacilli bacterium | reverse complement strand
AATTTTTTTTATTTTTTCAACTCATCTTTGAGTTCTTTTTTTGTCTTTTTCATTAAAATACAATTTCCTAGTTAAAGCAAAAAACCTCTGAAAACAGAGGTTTTTTTATGGTCTTGAATTGAAAATAAAAGGAGCTTTTTTCGCTCCTTTTATTTTTGTTTTGAAGAATATCTTTTATGATATCGTCTCACCAATTTTCGGCTATTTTTACCGCAACAAGCACATTCTCCCGTAGGAAGATTTTTCTTTCTGCGATAAATATAACTTCCTATCACTCCTCCGACAATAAGAACAGAACAAAGAATAACGATAATTTCCAAAATACTCATATTAATTTTGCAGTGCCTTTTTTTGATCCAAATATCGATTGATAAAGTGAATGGCAAATCCGAAAAGAACAAAGAGTGCCAAAACAATAAAGATTGTCCACCACCAAGAAAGTACCACATAAACAATACAAGAAGTAATATAAGATACCAATAACCAGAAAAGAATTGTACGTCCTAATGTTTTTTTCGGCAATTCCGCTTTTGCCGTTGCCACGGCCGCAAAGCAAGGAATCGTCGTCATATTAAAGGTGATAAATGATATTAAAGCCGGCCAAGTGATTTTTGTCGCATCAATCATTGCCAAAGCTTCCAATACTCCGTCATCACTTGCTTCTTCGGCGGAAAGAATTGCTTCCACCACTTCCGGATTAATGGTTAGTGTTCCCGCTTGAGCATGAGCAATAATACATGTTGCTAAGGTAAAGAAAGTAGCAATAACATTTTCTTTGGCAATAAGTCCGGTAATTGCAGCGACCGCAAAAACCCATCCGAACGCAGCCAATTGCGAACCAAATCCGAGAGGTGTGAAAATCGGTTGTACAAATTTTCCAATCGAAGCCAAAATGGAATTATCCATATTTCCTCCGATATAGGACCAATCCCAAGCAAAGCTGGATAAGAACCATATGACAATGGTCGAGGCCAAGATAATGGTAAAGGCTTTTTTGATGAAATGTTTTAATTTATCCCATAAATGAATCATTAAACCTTTAAATTGAGGAACATGATATGCCGGTAATTCCATAATAAATGGAGGTACTTCTCCGCGCATCGTCGTATTGCGCATAATGATAACCGATACAATTGCCGTAACCATTCCGACAATATACATGGAAAAAGTAATCAAATCCGCATTCCCAATGCCGAAATATTGCACAATACCTCCGGCAATCGCGGTTAAAATAGGTAATTTTGCCCCGCAACTAAAAAACGGAATAACCCGAATTGTCGCGGTACGTTCTTTATCATCCGCCAAAGTACGGGTATTGATCATTGCCGGAACAGAACATCCAAAGCCCATAATCATAGGCATAAACGCTCTGCCGGAAAGACCAAATTTTCGGAAGATACGATCCAAAATAAAGGCAACTCGAGCCATATATCCGGAATCTTCCAAAATAGAAAAGAATAAAAACAGGAATAAGATCTGAGGTAAAAAAGAAAGTACGGCAAATAATCCGCCGAGAACTCCATTCACAATAAAGTTCGAAATCCAATCGGGTGCCTCACTAAGCCACATTGCCACACTATCGGAAATCCAAGAGGTCAGACAATCCAGTAAATTGAAAAGAATTACTCCCGGAGAATTTATCCCGGCATCGGTCCAAATTAAGCCTTCAAAAGGGCTTCCTTCAAAGCTAGGAGCAACATCTTGAAAAAGTCCTCCGAAGAAAAGGAAATTTTCCGAAAAAGTTAAATGGAAAATGGCAAATAAAATCACCAAAAAAATCGGAATACCTGCCCATTTATTCGTTAATACACGGTCGATTTTATCCGATAAAGTCAATTTTTCTTTCACGGATTCTTTCTTTTTCATCGTCGGTGCAAAATTTTTAGAGATATATTTATATCGTTCATCAGCTATAATCGCTTCAAAATCGGATCCAAAAGTATCATCTTGAAAAGTAGCTTTAAAATCACGAACAATTTCTAAAAGATCTTCATGATTTTTTACTTCCAACTCATCATTTTCCACGAGTTTCACTGCATGGAATAAGGGATTATCCACTTGTTTTCCTTTGAAAGCAATTTCCACATCTTGAATTAAATGCTTTAAGGCAGAATCAAGCAAAATAGTCTTACCTAAGCGTTTTTTCATCGATGCTTCATAAGCTCGATTCATCAAAACTTCCAGATTTTCTTCTCTTAAAGCTGAAATTTCGATAACCGGAACACCGATTTTTTCCTCTAAAGTTTTCACATCGATGCTATTTCCCGTCTTTTTGACGATATCCATCATATTCAAAGCGACAACCAAGGGAACATTGATTTCCAAAAGTTGTGTCGTCAAGTATAGATTTCTTTCCAAATTCGTCGCATCGACAATATTGATAATACAATCCGGCTTTTCATCTAAAATATAATTTCGGGAAATGATTTCTTCCGGTGTATAAGGAGATAAAGAATAAATACCCGGTAAATCAATTATTTCTACCGGTTCTTTGCATTTTTTATACACTCCTTCTTTTTTGTCTACGGTCACCCCGGGCCAATTCCCGACATGTGCCGTTGATCCGGTGAGAGAATTAAATAATGTAGTTTTTCCGCAATTCGGATTTCCCGCAAGAGCAAATCGTTTCATTATTTTTCTTCCTCACTTTCCATAAGAACAAAAGCCGCTTCTTTTTTCCGAAGGGTTAACTCATATCCGCGAATGGTAATTTCAATGGGATCACCCAAGGGAGCTTTTTTACGAAGATAAACTTCCGCGCCGGGAGTGATTCCCATATCCAATAAGCGACGGCGAATTTTACCCTCTCCTTCAATGTTTTTGATTCGGCCAGTCTCGCCGACATTGAATTCTTCTAATTTTTTTAACATCGTATTCTCCTTCCTTTCTACGCAACAAATATTTTGGTAGCGATGTTTCGATCCAGAGCCAATCTGCCATCTTTTACAATACAAATCACATTTCCGCCACTCTCGGAAAGAATCGTAATTTTTGCATGCACGGTAATACCCAGACTTTCCAAATATTTTTTGGTTTTTTCGTCGGTTAAAATTTTTACCACGGTCATTTCTTTATTCAAAGGTGCAACTACAATCGGCATAAGACTCCTCCAAAATGTGTTAGTTTTAACTAACCAAATGTATTCTACTCTCCTGTTTTTTATGTGTCAAGTATTTTAATTAGTTTTGACTAATTATTTAAAAACGCCTTTATTCAGGCGTTAATCTTTTTATTTTCTTTTTGTTTTAAATTTTCATAAGAAAAGCGGCAACCGCAATAAAGCTGATTATAAAGATGATATTTTTCAATATAAATTCTGCGAAAATCATCACCGCCGCGCTTTTTGAAATCACTATAAAAATATTTTGTATTTGAAAATTCCTTTTCTAATTTTGCTCCGATTTCGTTTAATTTTTCCGCATTTTTTTGTCGGGAAATACTCATCACGGTTGTAAAATAATCAAAATGGTGTTCGTTACAATATATATAGCATTGGCGCATTCTTTTTTCATAACACAAAAAGCATCGCTTTCCACCTTCTTTTTCCTCTTTTAAAGGATATAAATCCTTTTCATATTCTTCGGGTAAATAAGGAAATTCCACATAATCCAAATCCCATCCTTCTTGTTTTAACCTCCGAATTTGATTTTCCAATTCATCTTTTCTTTTGAAATATTCTTCTTCAGGATAAATATTGGAATTTGCATAAAGAAGAACAATATGAAAAGTATCTTTCAAAAAAGATAAAGGATATAAAGCACAAGGAGCACAACAAACATGTAATCCCAAAATAGGTTTCTTTTTGCTTTTCTTGATTTTGTCCATTTCCTCGATTGACCAATCATAGAATCGAGTTTTCTTTAAATTATTCATAAAACCAAAATATCTCCTAAATATCGGTAAAAAGTTTTTCACCTGAAGGATAGGAAAATAAACTTTAACCGATCTTTTATCATAGAATTAAAGAAGCATCTCCGAAAGAAAAAAATCGATATCGCTCTTTTGTGGCAATAGCATAAGCTTTTAAGATAAATTCTCGACCGGCAAAAGCAGAAACAAGCATCATTAAAGTCGATTTCGGCAAATGAAAATTCGTAATCAAACCATCAATTGCTTGGAACTGAAATCCCGGATAAATAAAAATTCCCGTACTACCTTTACAAGCACAAAAAGTAGAAGATTTTTGCATAACACTTTCTAACGTTCGGACAGATGTTGTACCGATAGCAATGATACGACGATGTTCTTTTTTCGCTTTATTTAATGTCTCGGCAGCTTCTTTTGACATTTCATAAACTTCTTCATGCATATGATGATCCAAAATATACTTACTTTTAACGGGACGGAAAGTTCCTAACCCAATATGCAAAGTGATATCGACAATCTCAACTCCTTTTTTTTCTAATCGAGAAAAAAGTTCGTTGGTAAAATGAAATCCCGCAGTCGGGGCAGCGCTTGATCCACTTACTTTGGCATAAACGGTTTGATAGCGGTTTTTGTCGGAACATTCTTGATGAATATAAGGTGGTAAAGGTGTTTTTCCCAATTCATCCAATATTTCCAGAAGAATTCCGCTATAAAGCAAACGCATTATGCAAATTCCTTCTTCTTTTTTTTCACAACATTCCGCTTTTAATCGGCCATCACCAAAAGAAACGATAGTTCCCATCTTGACCACTTTTGCATTCCCGACCAAACATTCCCAAAGATTCTCTCCGAGATCTTTTAAAAGCAATAGTTCCACATGTGCTCCGGTTTGTTCTTTGCTTCCGATAAGCCGTGCGGGAATGACTTTTGAATTATTGCGGACAAGTACATCTCCTTCTTTTAAATAATCGATAATATCATAAAAATGTCGGTGTTCTATCGTTTTATTTTTCCTATCGAGTACCATTAAACGAGATTCATCTCTTTTTTCTATCGGTGTCTGAGCAATCAAGGATTCATCTAAAGGAAAATCATAAGCATCTAAATCGAATATATCCATATTTTTACCTCTTCTTCCTCAATCTAAAATCCTTTTACACTATTGAATTTCTTCAAAAAAGCATCTTTAAATTCAAGGAATCGATCTTCTTTTATCGCCAAACGAATCTCTTCCATCAAATGAATCAAAAAACGGATATTATGGATGGATAAAAGTCTTTTTCCAAATGTCTCTTCGCATTTATATAAATGTCTTAAATAAGCTTTGGTATAATTTTTACAACAATAGCAATCGCAAGCATCATCTAAAGGAGTAAAGTCTTCTTCGTATTGTTTATCCCGGATATTTACTCTTCCTTTGGAAGTCATCAAAGCACCATGACGAGCAATACGTGTCGGAAGGACACAATCAAACATATCGACGCCGTCTCCGACTCCTTCAAGAATCGCATCCACAGATCCGACCCCCATTAAATATCTCGGCTTATCCAAAGGTAAATACGGTGTTGTATCCCGAATCATTTGAAACATGACTTCTTTAGGTTCTCCGATGGAAGTTCCTCCGATGGAATAACCCGGGAAATCCATCTTCACCAATTCTTCGGCACAATATTTTCTTAAATCGGAAAATTCTCCGCCTTGAACAATACCGAAAAGTGCTTGATCTTCTCTTTTATGAGCATCTTTTCCTCTTTTGGCCCAACGTAAAGTTCTTTCCACCGAATCTTTCATATAAGAATAATCCGCAGGATAATGCACGCATTCATCCAAAGACATAATGATATCCGCTCCTAATTTTTCTTCGATTTCAATAGTAATTTCAGGAGAAAAAAATCGTTTTTCTCCATTTAAATGATTTTTAAATGTTACCCCTTCTTCCGTGATTTTTCTTTTTTCCGCCAAAGAAAAAACCTGAAAACCTCCGGAATCCGTTAAAATCGGTCCGTCATAATTCATAAATTTATGAAGTCCCCCTGCTTTTTTTACAATATCTTCTCCGGGGCGTAAAGAAAGATGATACGTATTGGCTAAAATAACACCGGCTCCTGCTTCTTTTAATTCTTCCGGAGAAAGTGTTTTTACGGTAGCCAACGTTCCGACAGGCATAAACATGGGAACTTCCACTTTTCCATGGGGTGTATGCAAATAGCCATATCTTGCACCGGAATTTTTATCCACGTGAAGAATTTCTAAATAAAAATCTTTCATTCTTTTTCTCCTTCTTTCGGAAAATTCAAAAAATCTTCCAATCGCCACGAAGGATCCGAAGAAATCTTCAAATCCGCGAAAGCATGGATATCATATAAGTAACTTCCTACTTTTGCAATCATAGCCGCATTATCCGTCGTACACCATAAAGGAGGAATGACAACTTCAATATCCTGTTTTTTCAAGCGGCGTACAATTTCACTTCGCAAATAAGAATTTGCCGATACTCCTCCGGCCAAAACAACTTGCCGACAGTGAAATTCATTTACCGCGGGAAGGGCTTTATCCAATAAAAGATCAATAGCTACCTTCTGGAAAGAACAAGCCATATCCTCAAGATGAATTTTTTCGTTTTTCTGTTCGAATTTATGAACCAAATTAATCACTGCCGTTTTTAATCCGGAAAAAGAGTAATCATAACGTTGACCCTGCATAGGTTTCGGTAAAGAATATGTCGGTTTTCCTTCCTTTGCAAGACGATCGATTTCTACACCTCCCGGATAAGGTAATCCCAAAACACGAGCTACTTTATCAAATGCTTCCCCGATAGCGTCATCTCTTGTTTCACCGATGATTTGAAAATCCAAATGTTCCTTCATGATGACAAGTTCGGTATTTCCACCACTTACAACAATAGCAAGGCAAGGGAATTTCAAAGGAGTGATATATTCATTTGCATAAATATGCCCTGCTAAATGATGAACGGGAATCAAAGGTTTATCATAATATAAACAAAGTGCTTTCGCTGCTTGTAAACCAACATGGAGAGCGCCGATTAATCCCGGGCCTCTGGTAATAGCTATCGCGGAAACCTCTTCCATTTTTACCGCGGATTTTTCCAAAGCTTCTTTTAAGACAAAAGCAATATTTTCCACATGAAGTCGCGAGGCTATCTCGGGAAAAACACCACCATATTTTTGATGAATTTCAATTTGTGTCGATACAACATTCGCCAATAATTGATCATCTTTTAAAATGGCACACGCGGTTTCATCACAACTGGATTCAATAGCAAGAATAATCTTCGGCATGTTGCACTCCTTTCTTCATCATCTGATAAGCATCTTCCCCATCTTCATAATATCCTTTTTTTACATATACAATTTCAAAGCCGAATTTCTTATAAAGACGGATTGCCGCTTCATTATCCACTCGTACTTCGAGATTTACTTGTTCCACGCCTTCTTTTTGAATGATCTTTAATGCTTCTTTCATTAAAATGGTACCGAGTCCACGTCTTCGCAAAGGCTCGGCAATAGCAATTTTACAAATTTCCGCTTGCTCATATAAAATCCAAAAATCGATATAAGCAAACACTTTTCCTTCTTCTAAAACCAAAAGAACGGAACACGGATTTTCAAAATATTCATATTTCCATTGTTCCAGAGTCCAGCAAGTCACGGGAAACGAAGTTTTTTCCAATAAGGCAATGGTTTCCAAATCTTTTTCTTCGCATTCTCTTATTATCATACATCATCCCTCAGATAAACCGGTTTTAATGTAAGAACGTTTTTTTCCGGTTCTTTCCAACCATAAGTTGCTAGTCCTCCGACATAATCCGCGGGTAAAGTATCGATATTCAAATATTTTCCATCTCCGCGAATTTCAAAATCTTTTGCTTTATATTGTTCTACAATTTGCAAAACACGGTCGTTTGGAAGAATTTGATCTTTTAATATCGTTTCCCCGTTTTGATAGATTCCGATGTAACTGCGATTGGATCTTGCATCCATAAGAGCAACATAAGAAGAATCCTTTCTTCCCATGATGGCAAGAGAAGAAACGATGCTGACTTTCATCGAACAAACGGTACCGAATACTTTTGCTACCGTTAATGCAATGCGGACTCCGGTATAAGATCCGGGACCGATTCCGCAACACACATGCTGAATATCTTTCATTGTTTTCCCGGCCTTTTCCAACACTTTTTTTATTTCCGGAATCAAAAATTCCGATTGTCTTTGCCAGGCTTTATAAGTAGATGAAGCCAAAATTTCCTGATCTTTTAAAACAACCACGGTTAAAAATTCATTGGATGTATCAAAAAACAAATGATTCATAACTTCATCTTCTCCTCTAACACAGATAAAATAGATTCATAACATATCAAATCGGATTCCAGAGTAATCTTTCTTTCCGTGTCGGAAATAATCTGAAATTGAACTTGCAAAGCTTTTTTTGTCAATTGAGGTACAAATTCCGGCCATTCAATTAAGGTAATTCCATCACCCTCTACTACTTCTTCCAAACCGATATCTATATTTATACCATCTTCCAATCGATAAGCATCAATATGATAAAACGGCATTTTCCCGGAAAAATAACATTTCAAAATATTAAATGTCGGGCTGGAAACCGATTCTTTTATTCCCAAAGCCGATGCCACTCCTTTGGCAAATTGGGTTTTCCCCGCGCCTAAAGGTCCTTTCAAAGCAACAACGCTGGAAGGAAAAAGAAGTTCCGCAAGTGAAAAGGCAATTTTTTTTGTTTCTTCTTCCCCTTTGGATTTAAAACTGACTTTCATTTTTTTCCTCCATCATGACATCTAGCACAAAAAAGTATACCACTCGGTCAAAAATAAATAAAACATATTGTTGCTTTTTTGCTTTTTACTTATAATAAGATTGAAAACAAAAGGAGATTTATATGAAAGATATTGTCATTGTTGGCGCCGGCCCGATTGGATTATATGCGGCGACACTTGCCTCACTTCATGAATTGGATGGCGAAGTTCTCGAAGGGCAAGAAATCATCGGAGGTCAATTGTCAAATTTATATCCAGAAAAAGATATCATCGATTTACCGGGATACAAAAAGATCACGGCTCAAGGATTTATCGATGCTTTGAAAGCACAACAGGAAAGTCGCCCGAATCCTTTACCCATTCGCTTAGGTGTCGAATTGAAAGAATTCAAAAAGATTGATGGAGGTTTTGAAGTTACCACTTCTAAGGGAACTATCGAAACAAGAACGATTTTGCTTACGACAGGCATGGGTGTTTTCTCCCCACGAAAAATCGGTCTTCCGAATGAAGATAGTTTTTCCAACATTATTTATGCTTTAAAGGATAAATCGCAATATAAAGATAAAACCGTTGCCATTTTAGGAGGAGGGGATTCCGCGGTAGACTGGGCATTAATGCTAAGCGAAATTGCAAAAAAAGTATATATCATTCATCGTCGAAACGAATTCCGTGCACAATCTTCTTCTGTCGCCGAATTGGATCAAAAAGGAGTGATAAAACTTACTCCCTATGTCGTAAGTAAATTAAACGGAGAAAAAGAGGTCACTTCCGTTGAATTATCAAATGTCGATACCAAAGAAGTAAAAACCATCGATGTCGATGCCGTATTTGTAAATTATGGTATGGTTTCCGCTCCAACTTCTTTCCCTGTGGAAAAAATCGGTCCCAATATCAAAGTCGGAGCATTTTATATGACTTCCGTGGAAAATGTTTTTGCCATCGGAAACATTGCACAATATGATGGAAAAGTAAAAAACATTACTTCCGGCCTTGGTGAAGCCGTCACGGCGATTACCAAAATCGATCAGATTATTCACCCCAATAAAAACATACCGGTTCATTATTAATCGGATATTCTTTTAAAAAAAACTCAAGATAGACTTGAGTTTTTTTATGAGAATTAATTTTCGTGTTGCGATTTTTTTTCGAATATTCGCACATATTCCATAATCTTTTCTTTTTCAAAAGGAAAAATTTTCTTTTTCATCATGCTATTTACTTTCTGGAAAGCATGGCGACATATCTGATCCAATGCATCGCTATAATGATATTTACTTTTATGATATTCATATTCCCTTTCATCCAAAAAAAGTATTTCTCCGTTTGGTAAAAGTTTGAGATCCAAATCATAATCAATATATTTAATAATATGTTTATCAATTAAAGAAGGCGAAGCAATATTACAATAATAACAAATATCTTCTTGTCGAATCATGGCAATTACATTGAACCATTCATGAAAGAAAAAAATACTAATTGCCGGTTCTTTGGTATTCCAAACACGACCATCGGCTTCAATAACGCGGGTTTTTTTGCTGGCTACAAGAATATATTCCTCCGTGCATTCCAAAACCATCGCACTTTCCCAAGTACGGTGCAAAGAAGAATCATGTTTGAAACTTTGAATTCTTATCCACGAATCGATAATATTTTCTTCCATTTTACTTCAAAAATACCCCTATTTTATTTGTTCTAATATTTTCGTCATCCATTGAATATGTGTCTTCATTAACGAAAAGGCTTCTCCGTCTACGACATCTTTAATCATAATGTTAATCAAATTTTCCTGATAAGAAAATAAGAAGGTCATGCGATGATCTTTTGCTACGATAACCATGTCTTCAAAATATTCATTTTTTTCAAATTTTTCCAAATATTTTGCCACGGATTTTACCCATTCTATTCCTTCTTCGGAAGAAGAATACAAAAGAAAGTTTTCCGATAAAACATGAGGAAATTCTTTTAATGTATCCTTTGTTTTCGGACCTTTCCCGCTAGCGTTTTTCAAATAAACAATTGTCTCTTCCTGAAAATCCGTTTCACAGTCAATGAAAAAAACTTTACCGAAGAAATGTATCGACTTTGGATTTTCATATACCACGGCATTAATGCTTTGAAAATCATGATTTTGGATTTTTCCTTTTACAAGATCATTGGATTCCACGGATTCGATTTGTGAAAATATTTCTAAAGCTTCCATATCTTCTTTGGAAATTTTTTCAAAAGGTTCCTGCTCTATATTTTCAATACCTTTTTCATCATACAGATAATCATTCACCGCTTTTCGATAATATGCTACATATTTTTTGATTCTTTCGGAATAAGATTTTTTCGTCATTTTTGTATAAACAAAAGTACCGACAAAAACCACAATGATTCCTAAGAAAATATAAAGTAAATAATCCGGATAAGAAAATAAAAGCCATAAAGAAACACCCATTAAAGCTAAAAATACAATCCGGATAATCAAAAACATTGTATTATCGCGTCGATAAGAATTGGTAAATTCCACTCGAGAAATTTCTAGTTCATCCTTTGGATTTTTTATTTTGTTTTCTTCATTCATTTTTTCCTTCATATTTTTTACCTTCTTACAATGATTTATTCTACATTATTCCCATAGAAAAGGAAAGTTTTCCCGGACGTTTCACCAAAAAAATAAAAAGAAAGAAAAAAGGTATAGTTTATTTTCTTCTTGCATACCTTATTTTGTAGTGAAAGGAGATTTTTTATGGATCGAATTACCCCTCCACCGAATTATTACGGTGCTCCATATCCCAATAATGGAACACCAAATATGAATAACCCTTACCCTTCACAAAATCAACCACCCTATCCAAATGGTTTTCCGCAGCAACCCGGTGTTTTCCCTGCCGCACAAATGGAAAAAAAGGAGGATACGGAAATCATGGTACCTCCAAATACCCCATCAATGTTAGAAGAAACAGTAAAAAATGTACAAGATTTTTATGCTTCCTTTCGCCAATATATTTCAAAAAATATTGGAAATCATGTTAAAGTTTACTGTGCCTTTACAGACGCTACGAAATGGCATGATATGGTATTCGAAGGAATTTTAATTGCTTCCGCAAGTGATTATATGATTTTGAAAAATGATGATGGTCACTACACCATTATTACCGGGGTGTATGTCAATTTTGTGGAATTATTCGAAAAATAAAAAGATGAAATATTAAAAATTTACGCTTCTTCACATATAAATTTTTTCGCGTAAAGTTAATATTCAAAGGTACGTGCTTCAAAAAGTGAATTAATGAAAAAGTCTTAGAGTTAAAAACTCTCGGACTTTTTTATTGATAGACTAGATATTTTAAATCCCTTAATTTATAACAAACTATATTATCCAATCCTTATTTGTTGGGAATAATGAATAAACTTCCAATGTTTCTATTTCAACGATTTTTATGAACTTTGTACCACTATAATTTTTGATTAAAATAATATTTCTTTTCCCCTATTTTTTGAATGAAATTTCCTACCAATTCAACGTTTTTTCGGGAAAGGAAAAAATCTTCTGTAAATTTTATAAAACAATAGGTATAACCAGATGAACTCTTTCTTTTTTAAAATTTATTCTTTGCTTCTAAATGAAGATAGAAAAAAATCCATCACAGACCTTTGTCTATCATGGATTATTTTATTTGTCACTTTTTATTGAATCTTTTCAAACATTCTTAGAACAATTTTACTTTCGTCTTTTTCTTTTAAAATAGAAGAAACTTATGGTAAATTAAAATGCCAACAAGAAGCATCCCAAGGTATACTTTCCCAATGCACCAAGACTTCCAACCGATAGGTATTGGCAATACGAATAGGTTCTTCGCCTTTTGGTTCCAGAGAACTCCAATATTCGCTACTAGTATCTTTCGGGCGTACCCCAACCATAAGAGGTGCAACATTTTTTAAGCATACTTCTATGGCTTTATTGATATGTTTCATAACAAAATCTTGGCCTTTTTTTTCATATTTTTCTATCGGATAACCAAGACATACGGCTTGACAGAAACTTTCAAAATATTCTCCGTCTTTTTTGCTAAAAGAAATATCAAAAGTTAATGTTCCATAGCATTTTCCTCTGCTATCCGAAATGAGATTGGATGCTTTGATTCGCATAGGCAAATCCGCGAATGGTAAACATCCTTTCCCGGGATTCATTTCCTCTAATCGATCACAGAGATATAAACAAATACTGGTAGCAAGATGCTTCTTTCCATCCTTACTATCCAAAATATAGTATTTTCTGCTATTGGCATCAAGCAAGCTTCGCTCTTCGGCTGCTTTTTCCATTTCAACGAACAAAGAGAATCCTTTTGAAATATTTTTATCGATAACTTCTTTCAATTCTTTTGTCTCAATTTCGAATTTTGCAGCTTTGGAAATATAAACATCTTTTATTTTTCCGGTTTTTCGATAAAAATTCGCACAATCTTTTTTCAATTGCATTAAAGGAATATTTTTCATTGCACTATAATCATCACAAAGATGGGAATACCCTAACCACATGATTCCATTCGAAGAACATGCAAGTTTATCTTTCAAAACATCCTCGATATTTTTTTTCAATTGTTCTAAGGCAAAAATACAATTCTCTTGAAATTCCTCTTCCGCGGCATTTTGAATTTTTTCTTGAATCTTCTTATCCGAAGTATAAAGATCCGGATCAGCGAGAAAATCAATGGAAACTCCGCTTTCAATAAATATTTTCTTTGTTTTTTCAAATAATTTTTTTCCCTTCATCTTTTTTACATACTCAAAAAACCAATTTTCATCACTCTCATCCAAAGTTACGATAACCTGGAATTCTTCTGAGAAATACATTTTCATTCTTTGATTGATTTTTTCACTTTTACTATCCACAAAAATGCTTAAAGACTTCCCGATATCCACGGGAACATCTTTTTTAATTTTTTCTTGGATACTATCATTCAAACTTGAAATACCTGCATCCGTATTCAAGAAACTCACCCAATCTCCCCGATTGCTGGAAGAAAATTTTGCTTCTTTCTTCGGCCTTTTATGAAAAAGACGGGGAAAATGAAATTTTTTTCGATGATGTCGCGAAAAAGAAAAATGTCTTTTTTCTCTTGCTTCAATCCGGTTATAGACCAATACAAACAGAATATTGATAAGTCCGCCGGCAAAATAACAAATCAAAAATCCCAAAGGATACCAAGCAACATCTTCTGCAAATCCCATAAGAAAAAGGGCGACAAGATAGATAAGAGAATAACCTAAGGCAGCAAGTTGAAAAACAACATTCCTGGAGTCGGATTCGGAAAATTTGAGATAATGGTTGATACCGTTTTCAAGAAGTAAAAGTATCATGGCAATAATCGACATCACGAAACCAACGGAACCTCCGCTCATAGCCGAATCATAAAAGTTCGTTATCATCATGAGCAATAACATGCTAAGCCAAGCACCCCATGATAAAGTCAAAAGTAATTTTTCAAAAAAATTATATCTTTTCATAAAGCTTCCTCCTTTTTATTTTGATATCAATTTTATTTCATCATAACTCTTTGCAAAAAAGCCATTTGCTCTTCATCGAGATTTTCCAATTTCGGACAAGTATATAGAATCTCTTGCAAAGAAATCGTTTCTTTTTCTTTTAATTTTTCCAAAAGAAAATCCTGTGCATTATCGATAGCATCGCTATCCCATTGCTCTTTTTTATAGTAAGCTTCAAAAGAATGACGAATTCTGCAAATAGCACGTGCAATTGAAGAGATATCTTCTTTACAAATCTTATCCGATGGATAATTTTTAAAATAAGTTTCAATACTTTCCAAAACGTCGGAAGGTATCAAAATATTCTTTTCTTTGAGTATGGTTTGAAAATGTTCCCATCGCCACTTTGAAACAGAAAGAGATTTATTTTCTTCGAACATATGATTCAATTTTTCATATCCTATTTCCCCATAAGGAACATAAGTGAGATAATCGGCAAAAACAAGTACCCTTCCGATATAAACATCCATATTGATCGGATGAAGCATACAGGAAACATAATAAATATCTTCATCGGCAATCCCCCACAAATAATCCAAAGATCCACCGAGTAAAGTGGCTTTTCCTTGTGATAATTGATGAATAATTCGCGGATCCGAAAGCATTTGATCATAAAGTTTTAAAAATCCGTTATTTATCGTTTTATCCATATTTGGATTCACCTTTCAATATATTGAAATTATATCGCATATATAAGAAAAAAGTCAATGTCGCTAGTTATCCGTAACCTTGGTCTGTTTTTTCATCGTTTCTTACTTTTCAGGACAAAAAATAATGTTTTCAGAAAGCAGAAGAATCCTCTTTTTTCTTTTTTTCGAAATAATGTTTCTTTATCCATTCGATTTCTTCTCTTCCATGTGATTTTAAAAATGCATTGGTTTTTTGAAAATGATTATTCCCGAAGAACCCTTGATAAGCACTTAAAGGAGAAGGATGTGCCGATTCCAGAATCAAATGGCACGGATTTGTGATTTGATCTTTCAATTTCTTTGCAAATCCTCCCCATAGCAAAAATACTTTTGGTCGGGAATCTTTATTTAATTCGTAAAGAACATGACTCAATAATTGATCGTAACCAATCGAAGAATGCGACATCGGTTTTCCTTCTTCTACCGTCAAAGAGGCATTCAATAACAATACACCTTGCTCCGCAAGATAGGTAAGATCACCATCCTGAACAATATTTTCCTTATATTCCATGGCAATTTCTTTGAAAATATTTACCAAAGAAGGTGGAACATCTACCCCGGGAGGAACAGAAAAGCATAAACCCATGGCTTGTCCTTTTCGATAATAGGGATCCTGACCGATGATAATCACTTTGGTTTTTTCAAAAGGCGTTAATCGAAAAGCATTTAAAATTAAAGAATACGGAGGAAAAATCGTTTTCGTTTTATATTCTTGTTCGACAAAAGCGTGGAGTTTTTTATAATAATCCCGTTGTTTTTCTTGTTCAAAAAAATCTTTCCAAAACATCATGCTTTATTCTTACTGCGACGTATTTTTTGTCTCTTTTTTTCTTCATCCCGTTTCTTTAATTCTTCTTGTTTCGAGATCATAACATCAAGATATTTCGATTTCGCATTTTGAAAGCGATTCTTATCATTATATTTATGATTAATCGTAATCGGTCCAAGCGGTCGAATCTTTTTCTTGTTCTCCATAGAAACACGAATCGGTTTGATGATCGGTGCTTCTTCTTTCTCTTCTTTTGTTGGAAGAGGTTCGGTCTTTTTAATTGCAATCGGCACAATTTTTTTGACTTCTTTAGGTTTTTCTTCCACCACAACCGTTGTTTCTTCCTTAACTTCTTCTTTTTCTTCTTCCAATTCTTCTTTTATTGCCGCAACATCTTCTTTTTCTTCAGGAACCGGAATTTCCGAAGTTTCCACAGGTTCTTTTTCTTCTTGAAGAACTATTGCCGTTTCTTCTTTATTTTCTTCTGGAACTACTTCGATTTTTTCTTCTTTTTCCAAAGTCGTTTCTTTCTCTTCATAATCTTTAATTCCGATAAAATCATCCTCTTGAACTTCCATTTCATCTTCTTCATAAACTTCTATCTGCGTATTCAAAAGAGATTCATCCAAATAAGATGTATCGATATTCTCCGGACGATATCTTTCAAAGAAGGGATCAGCTTCTTCATCGACATCTTCTTGTTCTTCTTCTTCCACGACTTCGATGACTTGTTCATTTTCCAATTGAATATCCACTTCTTCATCACCGACAAAAATAGGTATTCTTTCCGCAATAGGCTCTTGCTCTTCGTCTTGAATCGCTACACCCAAATCCACGACACCTGTAGAAATATCATCAATATAAGAAGCTTCCTTTTCATTCACATGAATCAATGCTCCTCCACTGGATTCGACATTGGCAATCATCGAAGCATCTTCCAAAGCGATATTTTCCTGTTCTACACCCAAAATTTCTTCGGCTTTCGATGAAATTCTTTTCTCGGAATTTTTACGAGCCTTTAATTCTTCCTGCTCCATTCGGGCAATATATTTTCTTTTGGCTTTCTTGGCTCTTTTTTTCGCATTGTGTGAACGGAAAATTCTTTTGAAAATAGAAACGAAGAACCACCAAATCAAGAAAATAAAGATAATTCCGACAGCAACAATAGCATATTCCACCCATTGCATACCTAAAATATCGATGACTTGCTTCATCAGTTGATAATAAGTGTTCATGGTATTTTCGATAAAAACAAGAATACCACCATCGATTGAACCTAAGAAAGGTGCAATCTGGTATTGATATATGGTAAAGAATCCTTCATGTAAAGGATCTTGCAGGCATAATTCTTTATCAAAACGGATAAAGATAAAAAGGGTTACGAAAAAAAGCGGTATAAGGAACGAGATAAGTCCCAACCAAGAAAATTTCTTTACATAGAGTTTCCATTCAAATTTTGCTTTTTCTTCTTCACTCAAAGCATAACTTTGCAACCCATTTTTTTCCAATGTTTTTTTATGAATTCTTTGATAAATCAAAGCACAAATCCATGCAATCAATTCATAAACAATAAGAAAGAGAAGATTAAAAAGAATCGCGGCAATACCTATATTAATTCTTGAAGAATAATCTACTAAAAAATCACGAAGATGAATCCAATTTAAAAAATTCATCATAAAATCTTTGTATCCATTCCAAACCGTTTCAAGTGCAGGCATCTGGCCCAAAATCGCTTCTTTACTGCTCGGAATCAAGAACAAAGTAACAAAGATTATTTCAATAAGATATAAGAAAATAAGTATCAAATTTCGTTTCATTTTTTTTGCCTCTTTTAAAGTATATCACAACGACATCACTAACGGCAACAAACAAATATAAAAAAAGAAACAACTTTTTAATATTTAATCAGTTGGCTCTTGAAAACATTTTTCATTCTTTTCTGTCATCCGTATGCTTTTTTTGACATTTTTTCTTATAAAAACACATCGCACATGAAGTGTTACGAAAGAAAATATGAAATAATGCCACCCCAACAAAAGCAAAAAGAATTCCCCATAAAAAAATATCGATCATAGAATCACCTGATAAAAAAGAAAACTTATGGTCCATGCAATAACAAATTGTTTAAGTAAAAGAAAGACGGCCTTTCTCTTTGGTCGTATTTCTTTTAATACCAAAGAACAAGTAGAAAGACAAGGCGTATATAGCAAAACAAATATCAAAAAAGAACAAGCACTTTGAAAAGTAAAAACATCTTGAATATTTTCTAAACCGATTAAAATTTCTAATGAAGATAAAATCGTTTCTTTTGCCGTTAAACCACTTATCAAGGAAGAAACAATTCTCCAGTCGTTTAATCCCAGAGGTGCAAAAAGAAAAGTTAATCCTTCCGAAAGAAATTGTAAAAGAGAAACCGAAGGATGAAAAGGGAGATAAATATTTTTGCAAAGATAAAAAACTACCGAAGAAAGAAAAACCCAAAGAAATACTTTTAACAGGAAATCTTTCATTTTTGTTTTTATATAGCGAAAAGTATTCATCGGTAAAGGCATTTTATAAGAAGGTATTTCCATAATAAAAAGTTCCTGTTCTTTTTTTTGATTTTTTCTTGGAATCAAAAGTATTCCAAGAAAAATACTGAAAAGATAAAAAAGAAAAATATAAAACCAAGCCGGAGTAAAAAAAAGTGGAACAATAGAACTGAAAACAACAATTTTAGCGCTGCAAGAAATAAAAAAAATCCATTGAATCGTTTTTCTTCTTGCCTTTTCTTCCACTAAGTTTTTTGTTGCCATAATGGCCGGAACACTGCAGCCGAATCCTAGCAATAAAGGCATAAAACATCGCCCACTGAGACCCATGAGCTCCATAGGACGATCGATAAGAAAGGTCATGCGTGCCAAATATCCACTATCTTCAAGAAGCGATAGAAAAAAGAACAAGAAAAAGACAAAAGGAAAAAACGAAAAAACACTGGTTACTCCTTTCCATATTCCATCGGTTATGAAAAGAACAAGCGATTCGGAAGTATGAAGCTGCAAAAGAGCATTTTGAATTTTACTTCCGAGAAAATCCATAAAAGAATTCAATTGATCTTGTAAAAAAGGGCCAAGAGAACCAAAAGTCAAATAAAAAATAAGACCGAAAAGCAAGAAAAAAATAATATAAGAAAAAAAGGGATGTAAGAAGATTCGATCATAATGATAATCCCCGATGTTTTTTTTCTTTATAAAAGAATCGATATAACGATATCTTTTTTCGATTTGTTGCTCGGGAGAACATTTTTGAAATTCTTGATCAAAATAAGAAAGAATTTTTCCTTTTCGCGGAATTTCCAGCATTTTCTTTTTTAAAGTTTCCATATTTTCTTTTGTTTTTGCCGATACAAAACAATAAGGAATATCCCATTGTTTTAAAATTTGTTCCCAATGGCTTCTTTCTTCTTTTGAAATTCGATCCACCATATTAAACACGACAAAAACCGGCAAATTTCTTTCTTTCAATTGTAAAGTCAAATGCAATCCTCTTATCGGTGAAGAAGCATCGATAATATTTAAAATACAATCCAAGGGTTTTTCTTTCAAAAAAGAACAAGTAATTTTTTCTTCTCCGGAAAAAGGAGTCAAAGAATATATTCCCGGTAAATCGATATAGGTATTTCCGTTTTCTTCGATTTCTTTCACATCTATTGTTACTCCGGGATAATTCCCGGTATGCGCATTTTGATGAAATAATCGATTAAATAATGTTGATTTCCCGGAATTCTGATTACCGACAAAGGCAATTAAAGACATGGTTCAACCTCTATATTTTCCGCTTCTTTTTGCCGTAAAGCCAAAATAGAACCGCGAATGGAAATTTCAATCGGGCCATGAAATAATGCCTTTCTTAAAAGAACAATGGTTGTATCCGGTGTAAACCCGAGTTCCAACAATCTTAATTTTAAAAATTGCGGGCAATTTAACGAAACAATTTTTGCCTCTTGATATTTTTTCAATTCCGTCATTTTCATGTTATTTCATTTTATGTAACACGAAAAAAGAAAAGAAGATGAAAACAATTTCTTTTAAAAACTATCTTTTTCAGATGAATTTCGACAAAATAAAAAGATGCTTTCACATCTTTTTATCTTCTTTTAAAATTTTCTTATATTTTTTAATTTCACTTGGAGAGCCAAGAACAAAATGTCCTTTTTCAATTTCCACGAATTCCGGTTTTTCTATGGAATAATCATGAACGCTCTCATCATAAGTTACAATTTCCTTTTCTCTTTCCATTTTCGGATCAGGAATAGGTATTGCCGTAAGCAAAGCCTTTGTATAAGGATGCAAAGGTTTTTCAAATAAACGATTGCTCGGTGCAATTTCCACGATATTTCCATGATAAATCACCGCAATACGATCCGAAATATAATGAACTACGGATAAATCATGAGCAATAAACAAAACGGTCATTTTCTTTTCAATCTGAAATTTACGAATCAAATTCAATACTTGAGCACGAATGGAAACATCCAAAGCACTGATTGGTTCATCCGCAATAATCAATTCCGGATTCATAATTACCGCACGAGCAATACCGATTCTTTGCCGTTGACCTCCGGAAAATTCATGAGGATAACGAGAAAGATGCTCGGTTCTTAATCCGACTTCTTTAATTGCCGTGGAAACCTTTTCCAAACGATCTTCTTCCGAATCGTAAAGATGAAAAGCTCTTAATCCTTCGGAAACAATATAATCTACATTACTCCGATCATTCAAACATGCGGAAGGATCTTGAAATATCATTTGAACTTTTTTCTTTAATTCTCTTTTTTCATTCTGTTTTAAACGTCCGGAAATTCGATCCCCTTTATAGGTTATTACTCCACCTTGAATCGGAATCATTCGCATAATGGCACGTCCAATCGTTGTTTTTCCGGATCCGGACTCACCCACCAATCCGAGAACTTCGCCTTCGTATATATCCAAATTCAATTTTTTTACAATCGGTGTAAAAAGATTGTGATTATAAAATCCTATTTTTACATCCCGACAGGAAACCAGAATCTTTTTGTCCGTATTCTTTTCCAAAGGCTCAAATTCAAATTTCTTTTCCGTTCGATATTGTTTTTCTTTTCGTAATTGTTCTTCTTTTTCAGGTGTTCGTTTTACCTTAATCATGAGAATCACCTGCCTTTGTTTCCTCATTCTGTGTATTGATTGGATCTTTTACAATTGTCGCAGCAATCTTATTGGAAAGATTTTGAATGATTCTCGGTGGTTTTACTTTGGGAGCACGTGGATCCAATAACCATGTTTTTGCATAATGAGAATCGGAAATTTTGAACATCGGTGCTTCTTTTATAAAATCAATCTTCATGGCATATTTATTTCTCGGTGCAAATGCATCGCCATCGATTTCTCCGATAAAAGAAGGTGGATTTCCATGAATATAGGTTAAATCGGATCCGTCTTCTGCCAATTGGGGAAGTGAAGAAAGAAGTGCCCAAGTATAAGGATGCGCGGGATGATAATAAATATCTTCTACCGTACCATATTCAATGATTTGTCCCCCGTACATGACGGCAACACGGTCGGCAATTCCAGCCACAACACCTAAATCGTGTGTAATAAAAATCGTAGTAAAATGTTCTTCTTTTTGTAAATCACGAATAAGACTTAAAATCTGCGATTGAACCGTAACATCCAAAGCGGTTGTCGGTTCATCACAAATCAACACATCCGGTTTACAAGCCAAAGCAATAGCGATAACCACTCTTTGTCGCATACCACCGGAATACATAAAAGGAAAATCATGTACTCTTTTTTCGGGATTCGGTATTTTGACCCGGCGCAACAATTCAATTGCTTCCGCCTTTGCTTCTTTTTTATTCATTCCCCGATGTAAACGAAGAACTTCTTCAATTTGACGACCGATTCGGAACAATGGATTTAATGAAGTCATTGGATCCTGGAAGATTGTAGCAATCTTTTTTCCGCGAATCGGTAACCATTCTTTATTTGTTTTAAATTTTGCTAAATCCTGTCCCTGGAAAAGAATTTCGCCGGAGGAAATAAAACCATTTTCTTCCAACATTCCGGTAAAAGTTTTTGTAAAAACCGATTTTCCGCTCCCGGATTCACCGACAATGGCAAATGTTTCTCCTTTATAAATATCCATGGTAATATCGCGAATAACATGCATTTTATTTCCATGCGAAATAAATCCGACGGAAAGATTTTTTACAGAAATTTCAACTTCTCTTTTTGTTTCCATAATCTCTTTCTCCTATCGATGTTTCTTTGGATCCGTCGCGTCTGCCACTGCCATACCAAAGTAAAAGAATGCTACCGTCAAAAGAATCATCACAATCGCAGGTATAAAAAGCGTATGAGGATAAGACTGTAATGCACTCGCAATATTTTTCGCACTGAATGCTGTATTTAAAACTTGACCTAACGATATTTGCGTAATGGGGAAAGCACCAAAGTAAATCAAACTTACTTCCGAGGAAATACATGAAGGTATATAACTGATGACAACCTGAGAAATAATTGAAACCAAATTCGGTAATAAGTTGTGAAGAATTATCGTATAAGAACGACTTCCCAATGCTTCGGAAGCAATATTGAATTCTCGATTCCGAATAATAATAATTTGATTACGCATGGTAGAAGCTAAACCCATCCATCCGAAAAGGGACATAATGAAAACGGAGTTCCAGAAAGCTGCTGCTTCATTTCCCGCAGAATTCGGTAATACTTCCAAAATCATAATATAAATCAATAATGTCGGAATATTGGAAATAACATTCGAAATTTCAATCATAATCGGATCTAAGGCTCGAATATATCCCCAGAAACCACCGATGAGTAATCCCAAGAAAACATTAATCAGCGACACAACCAAAGCCAATCGCAAAGAGAATTGTGCCCCTTCCCAAATATCATGCCACAAATCACGACCAACCATTGAAGTACCAAACCAGTGTTCCGAAGAAGGAGCTTCGGAAATCGGACGTCCGTGTAATCCGGGCATCGTGGTAAATGTTGTAGAACTTCCCATCATTGGTCCGAAAATGGTAAAGAACAATAAAACAATAACAATAAAGATACATAACAGAGCAACTTTATTTTTGAATAATTGTTTCCAAACCGATTTCCAATAAGAATAAGGAGCCGTTGTAATTTGATCGTCTTCTTCCGAGCTGATACCCACGACTTCAAAGAGAGATTCATCAAAATCAAGGATATCATTCATTTCCGGTAATTGATTTAAATCTTTGACCATTTTTTCTCCCTCCTTATTGTGCTTCAAAGCTAATCCGTGGATCAGCAATAGCCATAGCAATATCGGCAATCAAATACGAAATAACCGATAAAATAGCACTGAAAACAACAACACCTTGTACAATCATGAAATCTTTAGTTTGCACGGCATTCATAAGCATTCCTCCGAATCCGTCGATAGAGAAAAGGGCTTCAATAAAATAGGAACCAAACAAGCAAGAAATAAATGCCGTAGATAATGATCGAGATAACGGAACAATGGCATTACGCAACACATGCGTAAACATAATGCGATTCTCCGATAATCCTTTGGCTCTTGCAAACTTCACATAATCGGAATTGATTTCATTCAACATATATCTTCGTACCCAATAGGCAATACCCGCAATACCCGCAAAAGAAGAAGTAATGGCAGGGGCAAGCCAAGATGAAAAATCATCCGGATCAAATCGCATTGGGAAAATATTTATATTCCAAATCAATAACTGTTGGAAGAATGAAAAGATTAAATAGAAATATAAAAGTCCCGGAATAGCATCGATTAAAATAATATAAGTCTTTCCGATTTTATCCACTAATCTATCTTGATATTTTGCCATAAAAATACCAAGAGGATAACCGATAATCAATTGAATGGCAATATCAATAGCCCCCCATCGGAAAGAATTCGGAAGTTTTGTAAAAATAGCTTCGGCAATAAAAGGAATCGTATCATCCCGAGCAGATGATCCTAAATACATCGTAAAGAATCGAGTCTGCGCACATTCTGCAGTTAATTCATTAATTGAAGTACAAATTTCTTTCGGTATAGGTAAAATATTATAAAAATAAGTCAAAAATTGTTCAATCAAAGATCCCGAAAGACCGATACTTCGCATTTTTGCATCACACCATCGCTCAAATTGTTCCGCTGTCAAGTGGTCATTTGCGGGACAATATACGCTGCGGAGGTCTTGCATTCTTATTAAGCAGAAAGTAATGGCCAATGCCAAAAAAATAGAAACACAGGCACTTCCGATACGTTTTAAAGAATAATAAAATAACGGATGTGTCAAAAAACGACGAAATTTTGTATCTTTTTTCAAAATAAGATTATGATTCACCAAAACAATAAATATAATTGCAAGTACGAGGAAAGCAATAACAATATAACTGATAATAATTTGGGTTTGATAATCGGTTGCATCCTCTGCCATAAAAGTGAGTAGTTTGGTAAAATCCATACATATCTCCTTCGTACATAAAAACAAAAAGTATTCAACTAATACTTTGTACTATTTTAGCTAATTTCTATTTTTGTTTCAAATATTTTTATATAATTACACAAATTCTTTTTTCAACTTCAAAAAGAAAAAAGAAGATAGAAAACTATCTTCCTCTTCTTAAATACTTGCTTGACGCTCATTAATCCATTCGGTTCGTAATCGTTGTCTTTCACAACTGGTCAAAGGTTCGGTTAAAATTTCCATTCCCTTTAACTTATCTCCGGATAATCCGTATCCGGATCTTGGTGAACGATAAGGAATAAATTTCGATACGGTACAAGAATATCCTTGTCCCGGTTGATATAATGGTTTTATGAGTTGTGTTTCTTCAAGTAAATAAATTTCGGCTTCCGCAAAACTCTTATATCGTAAGGATTTTTGTTCCGGTGTAGAAGAAACGATATTATTTGCTTTTTGGACCATTTCTCCATAAGTTTCAAGTAATTCATCGGTTTCATTTGATAACTCGTCTTTTAATCTAATACCCAAATGTTTTGCCATATCTCCACCTTTTACCATGGTATGTGCATAAGTCATCGGGTCACCATAGTCAGGTCCCCAACCGGAAATAAATAACGAATAATCTCCCGTATTGGAAACCGTAATATAGTTTTGCGATGTCTGAATTTTTTCATTTGCTTTAATTAAAATTTTCGCTTCACCATCTCCGCATACTTTCAAATTATTTTCATCGGGATATTGCGTATTGGTGATACATCCGTTTAATCTTCGATTGGTGTATTCAATGAAAAGATCATCATAATAACGTAATTCCACATCGCCATAGAAAGTTGTATATTCCACGACAATCGGATAAGTGACACTCGGGTCGTCTTCTTTTAATTTCGCTAATGCCGATGCTGTTTTTGCAACAGAATCTTCTAAAGAAATTTGATGGACTTGTCCCGGACCTAAAGCTTTTTCGGCATCTTCTCTTGATGTTCCGGTATGTTTTTCCTGATAAGCATCTAAAAGATACTCGAAATAATCTTTTCCGCTATCATCACTAATGAAGTTTTTCGGAATATAGGTATTTAATTGTTGCTGTTGTTGCTCCAAAAGCTCCACACCATTTCGAGCATTATAAGCTTCTAAATCCAATGCCGAGAAAATAGCATCCCGAACATAAGAATACTTAAATGCTTTATTTGCATTTGCAATTTGATTTGTGGTTAAAGGAGATAATGTATTTGTTGTCTCCGCATTTCGATTGAGATTTAAATAAAAGAAGAAAGTAGAATCAACTCCTGTCGATTCTTGAGAATACGTCAATTCGTTATGAGGATCGAGGATTGTACCTGCTCCATCGGAACCAACGACATATTTATTCCATCCATCAACATCAAAAGAATTTACTCCGAAAGCATCAATATTTCCCATTTCATACTGAACACGGGCATAATCATATCCTAATTGTTCGGGTAATTTCAAATATTCCACTTTTTCGGTTTTTACACTATCCGCATCCCAATACAATGGATTTTTCTTATAGGAAATTTTGTTACTGGTACGTTCATCTAAAAGATAAGCGCCATTGAATAAAATATTGTTTTTCGATCCAAAAGCTTCATCTCCTGCGCCGCCTTTTTCTTCATAATATTCATAACAAATCGGTAAAAACGGAAGATAGGTAAGCATCGTCGGAAAATAATCTGCAGAATTTGTTAAATGATACGTAATCGTATTGCTGACATTATCGACATCAACACCGACATGTTCAAAATTCAAAATGTCTCGGATATCCTCTGCAGTACAACCTGTCGGAAGTAAAAAATTTCCCAAACTATCCTTAGTATCCAATAAATTTCTACGAACTATATCCCATTTTGCTAAATCGGATTTATCCGGATTACTTTGGTTCACAGAATTCCATTCGTACGTAACGACATTATATTGTTCTGCTCCTTCGATGATAAGCGTCGGTAAATAAGCGGATTCCGATGCGGTGGTAGAATTTAAAACAATTTTTAAATTATCTTTAAAATCCTTCGCCATAACAAGAGCACTTCTTCTGGTCGCACTGGTATAAGGTGTACCATCTTGTTTTACCCATTGTGCATTTTTGCTTGCATCAATAGTAAACGTCCATGTCTTGAAATTATCACTTGGTGTTCCGGTATCGGTAGCAAGACAAGGAACCAAATTTCCAAAGCGATCATGTTCCACTAATCCATCAATAAAATTAGCAATATGCTGAGCATTCTCGGATTGCATTGTTTTGGTATAATTCAATGTAGAAGGTAAATAAGTAGTATAGGTTGTATATGTATCTTTTCGTGCCCGATTTGCTAAACTGGCATAATTGAAACTCTCGTCGCAAACAGGCGGAACCCATGGTTCAAAACTACTACTGCTATTTGCCGCGGGATTACAAGCTGTCATCAGTGCCAATGCACCTAAAAGAGCAAGATATTTTTTCTTTTTCATGACTATCCTCCAATAAGCAAATAAAAATGCTTATGAACTATATTATTATATGTAAAAAATGAAATCAAGCATAAAAGTTCGAATTTCCATTTTAAGGCAAATAATAAAATAAAATACTCAGAAGGAGTGCTATACCTCCGGAAGTGAAAAGAGGAAATCGCAAAGAAAATATCTTTTGCTTCATTTCATCCGGTAATTTTCCGCTATATTGTTTGGAACTTCTTCGATAACTATAATCGATATGGTTACCCAAAATCCAACCCAAAAATAAAAGAACAAATCCATATAAGGTGACCAAAAATGATCCTTCAAAATCTAAAACATCGGCAAAATTCAAAAAATAAAAAATAAGGCCGAAAATTAAAGCAATACCGGTAAGAATTATGAATTCAATCCACATGGATAATGTTATTTTTTTCATTTCTATCTCCTTTAGTAAAAGCAATTTTATGTAAAGTTTGAGCGATAAATTGATTTAAAGGGTCACTTAATATATCAAGACTTATAAAGGCAATATCAAAATCTATGGTCATCACTTTCATTTTCAAAAAATCAAACCATTCGAGCCAAGTATCAAAAGGTAACGATGTTTCAAAAGGAACCGGGAAAACTTCTATGTTCGGAAAAGAAGTAAACATCGGATCTTCTCCGAATGCAGTTATATAAAGAACTTTCTTATCCCCGATAACCCGATGAAAAAAATCACTATCTTTTAATATCAAAGAAGAAAGGATTTCTTTTTTACTTTCCATTCGCGTAAAAAGTTTTTTTTGTGTCACCGGTCGGGAACCATCACTAAAAATTCCATCGGCAAAGCGATAAGAATCTTTCAATAATTTGGCAAAAAAGAAAAAAGAATCAATATCCGCTAATTGAAACGGAAGTTGAGTTTTTAATTTTAAAGCCTTTTTCTTTGAAACAGAACGTGAAGAATAAAGTAATAAAATATCTTCTTCCAATTCCGTAGGATAAATAAAACTGCAATCACGGCCGGCAAATAAATAATCTTCGATAATTTCTTTTGTTTCCGTTTCATCTATATCCACAAAAGCAGCAAGTTTTTTGAAATCACTTGTCTTCATTTTATTCTCCCGATCTTTTCATTTTCTCGTGCCAGATCTTTTTTCTTTTGCGTTTCTCTTTTATCGTAAAGTTTTTTTCCTTTGGCAAGCGCAATTTCCACTTTTACCTTTCCCCTTGAAAAATATACTTTCGTAGCAATAATCGTAAATCCTTTTTCTTTTACTTTTTGTGCATACTTTCGAATTTCTTTTTCATGTAATAATAATTTTCTGGTTCTTGTCGGATCATGATTGAATAAATTTGCCTGAGCATAAGGAGCAATATGCATCCCCAAAAGATATACTTCTTGATTGCGGATAACGACATAAGAATCCTGCAAAGAGCATCCGTTTTGACGAATTGATTTTATTTCGCTGCCGGATAAAACAATTCCGGCTTCCAAAGCATCCGAAAGAAAATATTCAAAATATGCTTTTCGGTTTGTGGCGATTGTTTTTGAAGTTGAATCCATTCGTCAAGCCCTTTCTTATTTTATTTTATTCTTTTTCTTCTTCATTGGCAAAGAAAATATGATTTGTCCCGTGCTCGGATCACTGAATTCTAATATGACTTCAATTTGATCCCCTAATTTTTGCACCACGCCTCTTCTGCTTAAGGCAATTTTTTCTTCTTCGTCATAATAAATATTATGTCCGACAAAACTAAAAGGCAAAAAACCGATAATACCATTTTCCAATTCCAAAAACATTCCGTTGGAATTCATATTCATCACAATACCCTGAAAAGAAGAACCGATGAATCTTTCCATATATTTTGCACTGAGAATCGTATCCATTTCCCGCTCAATATTTTGCGCTCTTCTTTCGTGGACGGAAGAAACTTCACTGATTTCCGAAAGATATTCTTCCGTAATCTTTTTTTGCTTTTCACCTTTGAAAAAATAAATGTCCAAAATACGATGAACCATTAAATCGGGATAACGACGAATCGGAGAAGTAAAATGCGTATAATCCTGTAAGGCCAAACCGAAATGACCGATGGGAGTGATATCATATTTTGCTTTGGATAAAGACCTTAACAAAAAATAAGACAAAATCTTATAACGGACAGGATCTTTTATTTTTTGCAAATGTTTTTGTATCTGCTTTGAAGTAATCGTTAATGAAGAAAAAGAACAAGGATAAGAAAGAAGAGAAGATAAATCCATCCACTCTTCTATCTTTTTTGCCTGAGGCCGCTCATGAATCCGATAGATGGCAGGAAAATGATTTTCATGCAATATTTTGGCTATGATTTCATTGGCACAAATCATGCATTCTTCAATCATCGCTTCTCCAATTCCGGCTTCTTTTCTTTTTACGTCAAGAATCTTTCCGTTTTCATCCATTTGAAATTCCAACTCTTCACTTGAAATATTGAGTCTACCTTCTTTTTCTCTTTTTTTCTTTATCAGGATGGTGGCTTTTTGTAATAATTCCAAAGCATCGATGATTTCTTTAGAAAAAAGAGATTTCTTTTTTGTTTTGAAATATTCGTTTACCTTTTCATAAGTTAATCTTGCCTTGGAATGAATAATACCTTTGAAAAGTTGTGCCGAAACGATTTCCCCTTGAGGTGTAATTTCAAAATAAACCGATTGTGTCAAACGATCGACATCCGGATTTAAAGAACAAATGCCGTTGCTGATTTCAAAAGGCAACATGGGAATTACCTTGTTCGCATAATAAATGGAAGTGGATCTTTTTCTGGCTTCCAAATCTATCTTGGAATTTTCTTTTATATAATAAGAAACATCGGCAATATGAACTCCGATTTTAATATTTTCGTTTTCTTTCAATACTTCCACGGCATCATCAAAATCTTTTGCCTTTTCTCCATCAATGGTAAAAATAAGATGTTCCCTGAAATCCATACGTTTTTCATAATCTTCTTTTTGCACATCCTTTGGAATGTTCTTCAATTCTTCTTCCACTTCTTCGGGGAAAGAAAGATCAATTTGATTTTTATACAATACTTTTTTCAAATCCATATCTTCATCAAAAGAAGAACCGAGATCTTTCAAAATTTGACATTGACAAGAAAAAAGAGAATACGAAAGAATTTGAAATAAAACCACGTGATGGGAATAAAGAGGTATCTCTTCTTCGTTTACGAGAAAACGATAATGAATGGGTGCCACATCTTCGACTTCCAAATACCAATGCTTATTGGAAAAAATCAATGTCCCCACCAAAGGATTTGGATTCCTTTTGAAAATTTTCATTACTTCATATTGTATTCTTCTTCCATCATGAAATCCTTTGATGAACACTTCATCATTCCACAAAGCTCCATGCAGATTTTTTTTATCAATATATCCCTCTGTTTCATCAAAAGAAACAAAAGCATAATGTTTTTTGACAGAAATGATTTTCCCCAATTTCCAATGTAAATTTTTTATCCAAAAATACTTGCCTTTATCCCAAACGATTTCACCCTTGTCACAACTTTCTTGTATTGCTTCTAAAGAAGTATACCGCAGTAATTCTTCTTTTGTACAAGGCTTTTTCTTAATAAAATCCAACCATTCTTTTCCCATAAGTACCTATAAAAAAAGAGTCATTGCTGACCCTTAGAAATATTTTACCAAAAGCGTAACGATAAAAAACAGAATTCCCATTGCTAAGGTCATAATCGAAACAACCCGCTCCGAACCTCTTTCTTTTGTCCGAGCGAAAATATTCATTTTACTACCCCCGGTAATAGCACCGGATGCTCCGTTGGATTTACCGCCCTGCAAGAGTGTCAGAACGATTAACATAATTGAGATGATGACAAGAACAATATCCATAGTTCCAGACCTCCTGAATGCGCTTTATTATCATACACTATTTTTCTTTATAAGCAAAGAAGAATACGTTTTTTTTGTTTTTTTATTTTTTTTGTCCCTTTTTCGGAACATCATGGCAATGTCGGCATCGCGGTTCATATGTCTGTGCGGCACCGACAATAATAATCGGATCATCATAATCGGCAGGTACTCCATTCACAATTCGTTGCGTTCTTGTTGCCGGCGATCCGCATTTAACACAAATTGCCGTTAATTTTTGTACATATTCCGCGCTGGCCATAAGTAAAGCCACATTATGAAACGGAATACCTCGGAAATCCATATCCAATCCGGCACAAATAACGCGATATCCCGAATCCGCAAGACGGCGGCATACTTCCACAATACCTTCATCCAAAAATTGAACTTCATCAATAACAACAGCATCGCAATGTTCCGGAATTAAAGATAAAATTTCCGTAGAAGAATTAATATTGATGGATTTTGTCTTATGCAAATTATGAGAAACAATTTCATTTTCCGAATAACGATTATCGATTTTCGGTTTAAAACATACAAATGTTTGTTTTGCGTATTCCATCCGTTTGACCCGTCGAATCAATTCTTCGCTTTTCCCGGCAAACATCGGCCCACAAATAATTTCAATCCATCCCGGTTTTTTGTTATATTCAGGTACCATAAAAAACTCTCCTTGATTATCCTTGTTCATTATACAAAAACAAAAGAAAAAATTCTATGTGAAATATCCATTTCAACAAGAATAATTTTTAAGATATTTTTTCTTTTTCTTTTTTATTTTTTAATAAAAGCATGGTGAAAATCGTTAAAAGTAAGAAAATAACGATCATCACGGCAGTTACTATTCCAAAATGCATAAAATAGGTCGCATAACTCGGGAACAGAAGGAAAGTAAATTGTTCCAAAAGTGCTTTCAAAAGCAAGGAGAAAGAAAAGCCAAAGATAAGAAACGGCAAAGCCACAAACAGCATGGAAAGAAAAAGAAAGAAAAAGAAATGCTTCGGTGTTTCTCCCAATAATCTGCGTATATGGAATAAATTCTTTTCTTGATTAAATTTCAATAAATATAAAATGATGGTTTTGGTTGCTAATACGAACATCGTAAAAGTAAAACTAAAATCAATAACTATATTGATAAGCTCGCATGTTTTCATATGAAAACTCGAATCATAAATATAAGCATCATCAATCAAGGGTAAATGTTGTGCACTTAATAATCGATTTACTTTGTCATACTCTGTCAAAGAATCAAAATGCGTCGAAGTATATTTAACATAATGAGTGCCATTATAATTATTATAATTTTTTGTATAGTGCAATATAGCTCGCCCGGCATTATATTTGGAGGTGGTAAAAATGGTATCCACTTTTTTTAAGTGATAAACGCCAGAAATCGGATATTCTTCAATAAAAGCTTTTTCAAATCCTAGGGGGTCGATGCGCACACTGATTTTTTGCGAAAGCAATCGTTCATCGGAATAACCGAAGATTTCTTCGGCTACTTTATCATACAAAATGGCACCATTTTCCAGATTCGTAAATATATCTAAGGAACAATAATATTCTTGGCGATAAAAATTGGACACATCATCCGTATGAATGATGTCATCGATCCTACCGCTATAAGGATGCTGTTCTTCGTATTCGTAAAAATCATCGCTATTAGAATACATATACCATGGTATTTGAATATTTTGTTGCACAAATTCCGATGTTTCAACATCCGGATATAATTGATGAATGAAATCATTACAGGGTTCTATTTGTTCTTGTTCCATGGATATATAAAAAGAATTCGGACCCATATCATGATATACCGCTTCAACATTTAAAAACAGTACCGAACGTAATCCGATTAAAAGAAAGTACAATAAAAAAATAAAAAATAAATGCAGATAAAGCGTATGCATTTTAAAACGAGGATATCGAGCATAAGACGAGATATCTTTTAAAGATTGCATAATTTTCCTTCTTCCAACAAATAACATTTTTGAAACAGATGATTATAACGAGTACTATGCGTCACAATAATGATCGTAATCTTATATGTTTCGTTAATATTTTTAAAAAGATTCATCACCAGATCCGCATTGTATTCATCTAAAGAACCTGTTGGTTCGTCTGCCAAAATGATTTTTTCTTTTAATGCCAAAGCACGAGCAATAGCAACCCTTTGTTTTTCTCCTCCCGATAACGTGGATACTTTTCTTTCTTTTAACGATGCTATTCCCAAATAATTCATGATTTCATCGACTTCTTCATAATTCGGATTTCTTTTTTGAAAAGAGAATGGTAATAAAATATTTTCATAAACATTTAAATAATCAAGCAAATTATTATCTTGAAAAACAAAACCGATTTCCTGATTACGTATTTTTCGGATTTGTTTTCCTTTTAATTCATGAATTTTAAATGTTTTTTCCTCAGTCGAAAAAAAGTATTCACCTTGGTAATTCAAATCAATCAGTCCAATAATATTTAATAAAGTTGTTTTTCCGCTTCCCGATTTTCCCTGAATACAAATCATAGAACCATCGCCTATTTCCATATCATAATGAAATTTATGTTGATTATCATACTTTTTATAAACATCTAATTTTATCATGTTGCTTTTCTCTCCTTGTTATTTTAAACACTTTTTTTCGCTTCGTCGTGTTACATATAAAATGGTTAGAACATAAAATAAGAAAATACTTAAAATTAAAAGAAAATTCGGGAGAATGGAAAGGAAAGATAAAATCACAAGACCGATACCTATTCCTATAACAAAACCGGATAAAATCGTAATGGAATTTTCCAAAAGAATAATTCCATATAATTTCGCGGAAGAAATCCCCAATAAATCAAACAACTTCCAATTGGATTGATGTGCATAGGTCATACTTTTTTGTATTTGAAAAAATAAAATGATGGAAGTTATTGTCGGTAAAACAAGAGCTACACTCAAAAGAATAAGAAAAATTGAATTTTGTGCAAAATGATCTGCTTTAATTTTTTCCCCTGTGGATAACTTCGGTTCTATTTTCGTGGATAAATTATGTATAATTTCCTTTTCTTTCTCGGTTAATTCCTGACCATCAGGATTTATAATGGTGAAATCCGGATACGTGAAAGAATAATCTTCATCATAAAATAAAATAAAACTATTATTCGGTGTGTAAGAACTAAAAAAACTTTGATAATTTTTCCAAGATACCGAAAAAGAACCAATGGTAAAATCGCTGTAATTCAAAGAAATATATTCTTCAAATCCTGCAATGGGTTTTTCCAGATAGACATGGTGATTTTCTGCTTTATTTGGGAAAGAAACCGGAAAATAAATATCATTCCCTATCGGTATTCCATAAGGAGTCAAATCTCCATTTGTAATATAAACTTCATAGACATCCCCATTAATGACGATATTTTCTTTTTGGCAATGAATTAAGGGAAAATGAAACGCTTGAATGGTATCGTCGTATAAAAAATTTCCATAATAAACTTCATTTATCAAATTATCATATAGTGTCGCCGGTCCTATTGCTTTTTCATAAAAAGTATTGGACATAATAAAAATAAAGCACGAATTAAAAACAAAATAGAGCAACATCAATATTTTTTCTAAGCGATAATATTTTATTCTTTTCCAAACAAGTTTCATTTTTCCTCTTATGCAAAAAATAATTTTCAAAAATTATTTTATGGGATTTTTATCTTCAAAAATTGCCCTGGATAAGATATTTTATATTCTTAAAATTTAAAAAACGGAAAATATTCTTTTAATTATTATAAATATATTCTTCTCCGGTATTCGCATCTTTCAAAATTACAGAGTCACGGATATTGGATAAATATTGAAAGTCCTTATTTGTTTCATCTTCGGAAATAACTACACCGAAAAACCAATGTTCCTGTACATATGTCCTTACCTTTCCCGACAAAATATCGGCGACTTCACCATAATTAACATAATAATCGGATGGAAATTGATCTAATTGCAATTCCACACTTTTTGATATTTCCGTAGAATAACTTAAACTATATCGTTTCTCGCCTCCATAAGTGTAAGAGGTTGTCATTTTCATGTCCGTGGTACCTTCCACACCATGCATTTCAATTCCTAAAGCGACGGTTGAAGCTAAGCCTACGGTAACTTCATATTGCAAAGATAAAGAATAATCCTGAGTAAAGCCATTCGTTATCGTGTAATTTATTTTCGATATTCCGCTGGGATTCGTATAAGTACTATATAAATTAACAATTTGATCGGCAAGATAAGAAAGACTGGAAACGTTAATCTCTGCAACATAGTTTTTTTCTACCGCATAAACGCGATATCGTTCGCCATAAACCCGAATGATATTTTGCTCCTTATCGTAACTGATATTCGAACCACTCGTTTGAAAACTACGACCCGCAATATAAGTCGTAACGGTATTTCCATCGGCAACAACCGATGCACCCGAATTTCCCGTGGTCGGAGGTAATAAAACCGAAAAATTCATCGATAATAAAGTTATAATAATTTTAATTTTCATTTTGTTTTCTCCCTTCTATAAAAATATTTGCTATTATTCTAAAAAAAATTTTTTTTCATGTCAAGTTTTAAAAATTAAAAAATTAAAAAATAAATGTCGAAAAAAGTCGATTTTTTTGATATTATTTTTTTCTTTCTTCTATAAAAATGTTTGTTATCACTTTAAATTTTTTTCTTCATGCTAATCTTTGTCATAATTAAATAATTAAACCGTTAATTATAAAAGCAAGTGCAACAATATAAATCAAAAAAATGATAAATTGTTGCACTTATTTATTTAAATAACTTATCCGATATCGTATTTTCTTATCTTTAAAGAATTCGTTTGGTTGTTTCGACATCAAAAAGATGCATTTTATCTAAATTAAATGAAAGATCAATCTCTTCTCCTACTTTGATTTCTTTTGTCGATGGAAGTTTGGCAATCATAATCTGATCTTGCATAGCAATATGAATATAATATTCATGTCCCAAAAGTTCTGCTACTACAATCTTTCCTTTAAAAGAATGAGCACTCTTTTCTTCTAAAATACATTCAGGACGTATACCAAAGTAGATTTCTCTTTCACTATCATCCTTATCATTATAATAAGTTTTGCACGCATCTATGAATGGTTTTTTTAATTTGATTTCAAAACCGTTAGGTAAAGTAAGTATTCCTTTATGATATTTGCACTTTAAAATATTCATTGCCGGACTCCCGATAAAAGTAGCCACAAATAAATTATTCGGATTGCTGTAAATTTCTTCTGGTGTACCAATCTGTTGAATTCTACCATCTTTCATAATGACAATTCTTGAAGCCATGGTCATTGCTTCTATTTGGTCGTGAGTAACATAAATCGTCGTAGCCTTTAATCTTTTATGAAGTTTTGCCAGTTCACCTCGCATTTGAACTCTCAATTTAGCATCTAAATTAGAAAGCGGTTCATCCATCAAAAAGGCCTTGGCATTTCTCACAATAGCTCTTCCTAAAGCTACTCGTTGACATTGTCCTCCGGACAATTGTCCCGGTTTACGATCTAAATATTCTCCAAGTTTTAATATTTTCGCTGCTCTAAGTACTCTTTTGCGAATTTCTTCTTCGGGGATTCTTTTTATTTTTAAACCATATGCCATATTTTCATAAACAGTCATATGAGGATATAAAGCATAAGATTGAAAGACCATGGCAATATCCCGATCTTTCGGGGGAACATGATTGGATAAAACTCCATTGATATAGAGCTCACCACTAGTGATTTCTTCAAGTCCCGCGATCATACGAAGCGTCGTCGATTTACCACATCCGGAAGGGCCGACAAATACGATGAATTCGTATGGTTTGATTTCCAAATTAAAATCAAATACCGCCTGAACTTTATTATCATAAATCTTATTGATATGGCGTAAAGAAATAAAGGATGTTTCCTCTTCTTTCTCTACTATTTGATTTACCTCTTTTACTTCTTTCATTTGCTAATCCTCCTTTAATATTTCTTTAATTATTTTAGCAAGTTTTATACTCATTTCTTCATGTCCGATATCCGATGGGTGCAATAAATCTCCACTGATTCCATAAATATTTTCTATTAAATTTTTTCCTGAAATCAAATACAAATTCTTTTTTCTTTTTTTATGTATCTTTTCTTGAATTATCCGAATAATTTCCAAATTTTTTTGATGATAAGGAATATCTTTAAAATCTTTATATAAGTTTTCAAACATATCCAATATATTAATGACAAAGATTGGTTCCTTTGGATGTGCTTTTACTAAAGTATTTATAAGATAAGAGAAACGCTTTTCAAATTCTTCCGTTTCCATAACTCCCCGAACATTGCATCCAATTTCCAAAATATATCCTTTACAAGGAAGCGATGAAAGATATCGGATTGCTTTTCTTTCCAAAAGACACGATCCCGATAATCCTTTATTTAAAATATCTACATTCAGTCTCTGTTGTAATTGGAAAGCATAAGAATGAAATATGTCATGAGCTCCTATACCTTGAGAAATTGAACTTCCGTAAAGAACATAAGGTAGGTTTTTTTCCTCTACAATATCCTCTTGATCTACATCATAACAAACAATCCGAGAAGAATTATCAAAGATGAATCGAATATCATATCCATCTTGATCAGAGACATCTTTATGATGTTCTACAAATCGTGGGTGAAGAGTAAAAGTAATTTTCTCTTTTTTTCCTTTTTTCAAAGGTATTGAACTTGATTGAAATCCTTCGACATAAAGATGTATATGACTATCCGCATCCAAAGCTTTGAAAGTCATTTGAAAAGATGTTTCTTCCGTATGAAAACGCATCTCACACATTGTAGGAAGTTTGGCCTTTACTCTTCCTTTGACATTTTCGTGATATCCCAGCGTACGGATTACATCCGACGGATAGCGATATAATATATATCCATCTTGATATTTTTTTAATTCGGCAACATTGAAAAATGCAATTTTTTTCATATACTCTCCTTAATTTACAAAGATAAATTTCATGGAATTCTCGGATTTAAGATTTTGGATTTCCATATAAACATTTTCTTTTGCCTCATTCGTTATAATCATGGTAAATAAACTATTCGGTATCTTTTGAAATGCTTCAGTCACATTTATATAGAAGGTATGAAATGAATAATCACCATATCCTTCGGGAATTGTAAAATCAATCAAAGAATTTATCGGATCATCACTCGTGTTTTTTATAGTGGCAAATTCACTCTGGTGTAATTTAGAATTATTCCAAGTTAACGTCGAACCGGACCAACTGGTGTAGGTTGTATTTGTAAAAATATTTATCGTCGGCGTTGCATTTTGTACTTTTATAGTGAAACTTAAATAAACTTTTTGATAATTTGATGGCATATTTGATTTATTCCATAAAAGATATGGAATTCGATTGGCATCACTTCTGGCATTTCCCGATCTTAATTTTAAAGTACTATTTAAAGTGACAACAGTGTCTAAAGATTTATATTCAATATAAGAATTATCGATAGGTAATACTTCTTTTCCAAAGACAGGATTTAAAAAATCATCACTTTCGGGAAGAGTAGTCTCCCCTATCTGATTTTGAGGAATCGTTCCCCCGACAGGTGTCGTTACATTCGTGAATTTATTATTCTTTACGGTAATATCCGTAATATTTTGCTGCGAATAAATTCCCGTTTTACAATTGGTGAATGTATTTTCGGAAATATCATAATTCTTTAATGTATAGGATTTAATTTCATCATAATCAATTAAAATGGTTTCATTCTTCATGATATTTGATATTTGATTTTGCAAAATATATACCCCTTGCGAACTCGTGATTTTAATTCCTGTCGTTTGTATGTTATCGATGATGTTATTGTAAATAAATGTATTCGGAGTATCCAGCATAATGTCAATAGCCCGTTTCGAATTTTTTAAAACATTATCGTGAATAAAATGATTTCTTCCCGAAGCGTCATGACGATTCCCTCCGATAGCAGCACCTTCGTCTCCACCACCGGTATTTCCCAAACCGATGCAGGCACCATTCCGAGAATTGTCAATATCATTATGGCAGATTTCATTGGAATATTCATCTTCCCCATGCATATCAATAGAATCCAGTAACGTTCCCTTGAATGTATTTTTATGTATGAGATTATTATGGGCATGATATTGAATCAATGCACCATGCCGAATATAAGGGCCGACAAATTGACACTCTGTGACAACATTAAAGCACGTATCCAGATAACCTTTTCCATCAACTAAATCATTATAATTATTTTTATATCCCTGAATATCTATACCATATCCGGCACCTCCACCGCCAAGACCGGTGGCTTTTTGAACAGTACAAGATGAAACAATAGTTTCCTGAGCACAATCAATACGAACTCCGGATCTGAGAAATTTTTCAATAATGCAATTTTCAATTAAAACATTTTTTGTCTGTTCACTGGCCTTTGTAGCCTCTTTATTTGTGGAAACCACAATACCATATCTTGGAGCTAAATATGTTTTTGGATTGGCTTTACTATCATCGATATCCGGTAACAAATCATCGGTTACTACAGAAGATATCGTTACATCTTTTATCGCTACTTGATGAGCATTTAAAATTCCTATAAGTGTAGTGTTCTTTGATTGATTATAATTTTCTTCAAAATTAGAAATAAGTATCGTCTCTTCTTTCGATTCTCCTTGAAGTGTAATATTATCTTTCAAAATAGAAATTTGTGAATAAAATCCATATTTGTTCAAAGAATTTTTAAAATAATATTTTCCTTTGGGAATATAGATAGTATCTCCACTTTTTGCGGCCTCAATAGCTTTTTTAAAAGCTTCGTAATTATCTTTATCCGGATTATTTGCTATAGCTCCATAAGAGGAAGAAGTTACATCGATTTTTTTCCCCGTTTGTTTTACGGGGATAGGCATATTATGAATACTTCCATCTTCATTATAAAGGCCCGGACGATTCCATTTTCCCTGAAACATATTGGCAAAAGATAAATTGCTATAATCTTTTTTTTGGTGATATAAATCCGTTTCATCTTCTGCCGGAGGTGTAAGACTTTCTGTTGAATTCATGGAACTATCACTTGAATTATGAGAAGTCGAAGAATTGTGCGACGAACTTAATCCACTGGTATCGGAAGTATTACGGGAAGAGGAAGTGGAATCCTTTGAAGAAACTTTTGATCCATCGGAAGATTTAGTAGAAGATGATATTTCACTAGAAGAACTCTTGCTACTTGAGAATTCATCTGTAACCATAGAAGTTGAAGACATCGAGGAAGAATCTAAACTATCCTTGCTATTTTCCATACTTGTTTCTCCTGTTGAGACTATCGAATCTTGATATTGTGATGTAGAATTTCCAGATAAATTCATAGAAGCACAAGAAAATAAGCCGAGAGTCAAGAACATATGTAATATATATTTTTTCTTTTTCATGCAATTTTCCTTTCCTGTACATATCTTTCTATGTCAAGCAAATGTTTAGTAACATAGAAAGATATTCCATATGGAAAAGTCTATCCGGATGAACAAAATATCCATCCGGATATGACTTTCTAATTTAACTAAAAATAAATCGTAAACCTTGATTATTGGCCTGTTGATTTGAATAGATTTCCATATAAGATTCATCAATGGATTCATTGGTAAATACCATAGTGAATAATCCATTAGGCAATGTCTTAAATGCCTCGGTAACATCTAGATAATAAGTATGGAATTCGTATTCAACAATCGGGAAAGTAAAATCCGCGAATGAAGTGACAGGATCCTCTGTTGTATTCTTAATGAGCGCTAAAGTCTCATGATGCAATTTGGAATTATTCCAATAAATCGTCTCCGTTTTCCAATCGGTATACGTTGTATTCGTAAAGATATTGATGGTTGGAGCACCATCTTGTGCTTTTGCCGTCATACAAAGATATACATGTTCATAACTTGCCGGCATCGTAGATTTATCCCATAAGGCATAAATAATACGATTAAATAAGGGTTCTAAATTACTCGTCTTCAATTTCAGATTTTTCTGATATACCGCGGGTTGATCTTGGCTTTCCATAGTGATGAACATATTTTCTTGCGGATAAACATCTATTCCTTCAACAGGATCCATTAAAGTAGATTTTGGTGGTAAAACAAAATCAGCGGATTCATCCACAATTTTCAGATTTTCATCAATATCATTGAATTCGTTATTTTCAACAACAAAATCCGATTCTTTGGAATCAAAATAAATACCACGATTACACGAAGTAAAAGTATTGTCAGAAATACGATAATGATTGGGAATTCCCAAAGCTGGATCAGAGAAAACAAAGGAATACATTACTGTAACAGCATCGCTTGCAACATTGGACAATTTATTTTTGATAATATTCGTTCCATTGGCATTCGTACATTTGATTCCCGTAGAAGAAACGTTTTTAATTTCATTATTATAAATAATCGTATCCGGTGTACCGAGAAGAACATCAATACCTCTTTGTCCACCCGTAATGATATTATCATGAATATAATTATTTCTTCCAGAAGCATCATGAGTTGCTCCTGTATTTCCCAAACCGATTCCTGCACCACGTCGTGAATTATTTACTTTATTTTCATAAATTTCATTGGAATATTCATCTTCCCCATGCATATCAATAGAATCTAATAACAAATCATCAAATTGGTTATTCCGAATGACATTATTGTGTGCATAATATTGAATTAAAGCACCATGACGGAGATAAGGACCAATAAATTTGCAGTTTTCTACGGCATTGAATCGAGTATCTACGAAGGTATCCGTACTATCGAAATCATGACCGAATCCTTGAATATTGACACCATATCCCATGCCGCCTCCTCCAAGACATGTGGCTTTTTGGAAAGAACAAGATCGAACGACGACTTCCTGTGCCTGTGCGACACGGACGCCCATTCTTTGGAACTTTTCTACCATACAGTTTTCAATAAGAATGTTTCTTGCTTGTTTTTCTGCACTTGAAATCGTTCCCGCACTCGCGGCAGTAATACCATACTTTGGTGCAGTATATGTTGTCGTTTGCAAGTTCGAATTATCCGGATCCGGCAAGACATCATCCGAAGTATTGGATGTTACTGTCAGATTTTTAATCGTTACATTTTTCACATTAACTGCACCGATGACAGTCGTTGAATCATCACGATTGGCAGCTTCATTGAAATTGGAAACGAGAATAACTCCCTCTTTGGATTCTCCTTTAAAGGTAATATTATCCTTATTTATGATTATGTTGGCTTTATATGCTCCACCTACAATGTTACCTCCACTAGAAAAATAATATGTTCCATTGGGGACAAATATCGTATCTCCAGAATTCGCATTGGAAATGGCATTTTTAAAAGCACTGTAATTATCCGCCGCCGGGTTATTTGCTTTTGCACCATAATCCGCGACACTGATTTCCATACCCGTTTCTTTTTGTGTTTCAGGCATGGTATGCTCTGAACCATCCTTCTCATATAAACCCGGTCGATTCCAATCTCCGATAAATTTAGAGGAAAATGGCAAATTGCCAATATCCCCTAAATCAATGGATGATTGTCCCGAATTTCCTGATGTATTATCGGTGTTACCAGTCGTATTACACGAAACTAGGCCCAGAAAAAGAAATGAAATCAAAAATAAATATCTCTTTTTCATTTTTTATCCTCTTATTTTAAAACCGGCAATTTTGTTGTGTCATCGAGTTGAAATACTTTATCAAAATCAAAACTCACCAAATAGGTGTTATACCATTCACTTGTTAAAGCACTTGCCTCAACTGAAGTCCCGTATTTTGCACTGGAAGGTAAAGCATCAAATCCTATTTCCCCTGTACCCGAATAGAATTTTGAAGTACTGACAAAATATGCATTATTTGTTGAAACAGCCGTATCCATTGTCACACTTGCATCTAGTTTATCTCCAGATCCAGAGCTTGTATAACTCGTTGATTTATTACCAACGATGGGACCCATATTCTTTATATTTTCACCTACATGCAATTCAACATTAGCCATAGCACCATCCAAAGTAGAATAATGTTCTCCAACATTGGTTTTACCATTGAATTGTTGGAAACCAATGACTCCTCCGATATGGCGATATCCTGTGATATTAGCTTCAGATACAACATTTTTCATATCACAGCCACGATAATATCCCGCAATTCCTCCAATGTATTCGGCAGCAACAATTGCCGTAACACTTTGATTCGGATTTTTGCTTGTATCCGGATCTTTCAATTCTTTATTCGCACTTTGAATTGTTCCTTGAAATGTGCAATTTTCAATCAAAGCCTGGGTATGCGTTACTTTAGACTTTGAATCAACAAGTCCTGCGATTCCTCCAACACGATTAGTTGCTTGAATCGTTGTTTCTTCCACGGAACTATTGGAAATTTTGGCACTTGTTCCTTCATCGGAATAAAATCTCCCGGTCAAACCACCCACACGACTTCCATCAACTGTTATATTGGCCTTTTTAATGTGAACATTATCTACTTGTCCTTTGACATCACCCGTAAGCACACCAATAGAAATATCGGTATTCGGAGTATAGTAAGCTAAATTTTTCACATCCGAGGTGGTTGGGTTGCCATTACTATCAACACCTCTTGCGTTTTCCGAAGCACCTTTGGCCGTGATGGTAACGTCTTCAATTGTCAGATTTTTTACGATACCTTTGGTATTTACTTGTGAAAATAACCCTAATCTACCTGTAGTTTCGGGACTATTGATGTAAAGGTTAGAAATCTTATGACCATTTCCGTCAAAAACACCATCAAATGATTCGATAGGTGTCCAACTCGTTTGACTTGTTGCATTATATTTGGAAGATAAATCAATATCATCCATTAAAATATAATGAGACGTTGTCTTGAACTCCAAATCATATTTTGCATAAGTTCCGCCTATTGCTTCTAAATCTTCTAAAGTGGAAATCTTAAATGGTGTCTCTTCGCTACCATCACCCATATCGGATGAATTAATATATGTTGTAGCGTTTCTTTTCACGATATTACTGTAATTATCTCCTCTTTTCAAAAGGAAATAACCATAATATGTCACACCTGCCTCTAAATCAAATGATGTATCCACATCTTCATCCGAATGACCACTTTTTACAAAAACAGTGCTATCTGGATTCATGATCTCGGCATTTGTGCATTCTTTATTTTCTAATTTTGTAATGGCATAATAAATTGTGCCTGTTTCTCCCTCTTTTTTGCTTGCTTTAACAATTAATTTACCCGGTGTACTTGAATCACTGGATAAGGTTGCACTCTTTAACGTAATGTCATTTACCTGACTATTTAAAGAAGTAGTATCCTTACTTGTTCCTACCGAAGAAGTAGTATTTTCATTATTATTTGTACATGCACCAAGAAGCATTGCTGCAGATAATGCAAGAATGCCCATCAGTATATTTTTCTTTTTTGACATTTTTTCTCCTTTTTAGATTTAATAAAATCTAATAGGATATTTCGTCTTTTATTAGCTCAATCCATTCAATTTTATCAAATCAATATGTTTTGTTTTGCCCAATATTGTTTCTCAGGATAGCCTAATTCATGCGATATTTTAATAGCACAATCTCGGATGATTTCACCATAACTATTATGATCCACATCCTTGCGTTTCAAATCGGAAATCGATATCGCTGCAATCGGTTTTCCCTGGGCATTGAAAATAGGTGCTCCATAGCACACACGAGTAATCTCGTTTTCTTGTAAGTCAATTGCGTATCCATTTTTACGACAATCAGCAATTTGTGCCAATAGTTCTTCTTTGGAATGAATGGTATTTCCTCCGGAAAAATCAAAAGTGTACTGTTGAATAATAGCATTCAAGCTTTCTTCATCAATGTAGGATAATAAACTTTTTCCTAAGGCAGTAGTATAGGCCAAATGAGAGCTACCTACTTTACAAGAGGCAAGTGTTGCATTTTCCGCTTGATACTTATAAATGTAGATGATATTTCCTCCGTTGAGCATAGCAATAAATGCCGTTTGGCCTAAACGATCCGCAATGGGTAGAAGATATTGTTGACAAGTAGCCACTAAAGTTTTGTCCTGTGTAAATTTGGAACCCAGTTCAAAGGTGGCAATGCCCAAAACGTATTTCTTATCGTTATATTGATTTACAGATAACAAATTCAATTCATAAAGTGACTTTACGATATCGAAAACACTGCTTTTAGGAAGTCCTGTCTGCAAGACAATTTCTGATAAAGATAATCCTCTTTCTTTCGACTCACCGATTAATCCTAAAATTTCATATGTTTTTCGTATGGTATTATTCATAACTCCTCCTACAAATGTTTCAGCAAGCGATATTGCCAATCCATTTTCATTAAACATTTTAATTTTATCATGTTTTTCAATGAATTTACATCCCATTTATTCTTTTCATAGAGCAATGGTAATAGGGTCGCAACATCAAATGGTGTTATCTGTTCATATGGAAAAGTTACTTCTTGTGACACCAACTGTCGATAAAGCAAATCTTCTACTAAGCGAATGTCAATATCCGCTTTTTTATCATACCATTCATTTAAGGTATAAAGATTATACCCATACGATGAACTGATGAAAGAGAAATCATAGATACCTTTAATTCCCATCAAAGCGTAACTTTTTGCTTTTGTTCTTTGAAGTTCCAAAGGCATCCGATCTTTTTTTATCTGATGTTTCATCCTCAGTTCAATCATCTGGATAACTAATGGATACATTTCGTCTTTTTTCTCCAGAAAATCAATCAGTACACATAACCCGAAATCATAAAAGATACCATGATTATTTTCCGCATATTTTTCTTCCAGAGCAATTCGTGAATATTGATACCAGTGATAGAATTTTTCTAACCAGGCGGTGAGTTTTGTAAGAAAACTCTCCGATAATTTCTTTTCTTTCTTTAAGAGATTCAGCATATATAAGGCATATGAAACATTCGCTGTAAAATCAATCATTCCTATGCCTCGTCCCAGGTTTACTCCCCGAATCAGTTGTGCATGATCCATATTCGGATTCATTCCCGTAATATCATCGAAGAAGTAGTATGTCCAATTCTTTTCAATCATCCGAAGATATTTTTCGTCTTCGCTGAGAAAATATAAAATTGCCTGATAATAAGTAATAAATGCCAATCGTCTTAAATTCTGTTTGTCATAGAGATCGCCTTCAGGATTTGCCTTACCATCATAGGACACATAAGGCAATCCATCCACTGTTTCTTTATTTGGCCAAAAATATGTTGCTAAAGAAACATAATCTTTTTTATCGATACCTTTTAAGAAAATCTTTTTTTCCACCACACTTCTTTTTTCCTTTTCATAAAGAACTTCATAAGGTTGAAAAATATCTTGAAATTCTTTTAATTCTTTAGAAGAAATCTTTGCCTTTATCGCTTTTAATTCTTTTAAGGAATAAAGAATGTAATAGTTCACCGGATCCAATTTTACGATATCAAAGACATCCATTTTAGAGTAAATCCTGTCCTCCATTAATTTGCACAATCTCTCCGGTAATGAAAGATGCGTTTTCACTTAATAAGAAGGCAATAACCGTAGCCACTTCCGAAGGTTTTCCAAAGCGCTTTAGTAAGATGTTGTTTTTCCAAGATTCAAATAATGCAGGATTATTTTTCTTCGTGGCATCATGAAAAGGTGTATCAATCGTTCCCGGAGCGACCGCATTGCAACGGATGTGATATTCCGCTAAATCTTTCGCTAACGCTCTTGTGAAAGTGATAATTGCACCTTTACTTGTTCCGTACATTCCCGCTCCCGGACCACCAGCATTCCATCCGGCATTCGATGAAAAATTGATAATGGAAGGATTCTCGCTTTTTTTCAGATACGGAATACAAGCACGTGACATAAAGAAAGCACTATCTAAGTTCAAAGCCATCACTTTACGATAGAATTCTGTCGTCATCACTTCAAAACGCGATCTTCCTCCTAATCCACCTGCACAATTAATCAATGCATCGATCTGGCCAAAATCTTTTGCAATTTGATTAACATTTTCATTCACAGCTGCTTCATCCGTGACATCAAAATGATAATACTTGGCATCCGCACCCATGTTTTTCAAGTCATTCATCACTTGAACTGCTGCTTCATCATCGATTCCGTTTAATGCAATGGAATATCCCTGTTTTGCCAATTCCAAAGCAGTCGCCGAACCGATGCCGCCGGTCCCACCGGTAATAATTACAACTTTTTTCATTTCATCTCCTCCTATTTCAAAAAGTCTTTTCTTTCTGGTGTAAATATATCTAACAATTCTCCCTCTTCAAGACAAACGGCGCCGTGAATCACGTCGGGTTCTTTATAAGTAGAATCGCCAGGCCCCAAAATCATTTTTTTGCCTCCAATATTGAATTCGAATTTCCCCGAAATAATATAGGTGCATTGTGTATGAGGATGCTGATGCAAAGCACCGACAGCTCCCTTTTCAAAATGCAAACGGCAAACCATTAAAGATTCGTTATGTGCCAAGATTTTTCTTTGCACACCCGGATCAGCATCTTTAAAGACAATATCTTTGTCTAAAAAGTAATTTTGAATTTCTTTCATTCTTTTTCCTCCTTTATAGTTAATTTCATTTGATATAGAATGGTTGTTCCTTTTTCTCTTAATAAAATAGTTGTTCTCGTCTTATTGACGGGATTATCCATAGTTTTCAATATAAAGACCTCTTTATTTTGAGTTTCAAATTCCAAAGTCAATACGAGATCTTTTGCTCGGGCAAAAAAAGTGAGTTTGGAAGGACAATCTTTGACTCTATAAGTTTCCAAAACATGTTGATATCCGTTCTTTTCATAACCCAATGTTGCTTTTTCCAAAGGTAAGGAACTGATTTCAAAATCACTTTCCAAATGAAAAACATAATCAAATGTAGCTTCTTCTGCTGCATGAATTTCATAGCAATCCATGATATGACAGGAATCAATTTCAATCGTACGGATGGCATCTACCTGAGGATAAACATTCTCAGCTTTTGCACATATTTTTGTCGGCTGAAATTCAAGTGTTTTTCCAGGCGAAACAGAAGGAATATTCTCTCCGTTTCGAATGACAACATTGTGAGCTAAAGATGTACGATGCCATTCATCACATAATTTTGCACGATAACCGCAATTGGATAAATCCCGACTGATCATCCGATTTTTATACATAATTTCCATATTAATCAAATCGGGGTGTGAATGAGAAGGACCATTGAGTCCGTATTTGACAAAGACATTGATGTTATCGTTTCGCAATGTAGCAAAATTCGATTTGGGAAAATTCTTCGCCACGGGAATGACTTTTTCATATACGTCAAAATCATAATCTGTATTCAAAAGTAATCTTTCATAAGCAATTTCATTATCGATATAATAAGGTTTGGAAAGAGGTAATGTTGTTCGTGGCAACGGGTGATTTTCAATGTTTTTCAAAAGATTTCCCACATCGCTATATTCTCCGAAAACACGACTTGCCATATGATAGATATAACTATATGTCTTTAAATTGATATTTGGCCACCCGTCATTCGGATTGGGAAGAACCTGATTATCAAAGGCATAATGATAAGCATGGATAAACATTTTATGTACTATTTCTTTTTCCTTTGCACCAAAATCATAATGATAAATTTCACTGAAAAGCAAAAGAGGAGTAATACCTTCTAAAGTGAAAAAATTATAATGAATGGATCCTTCATACCAGAAACCATCTTCCGTTACTCCTTCGTCTATTTGACGACGGATATTGTAAGGACCATGAAAGACAAAATGGATGACCTCTTCTTTATGGAAAAATAAACCAATAAGGCCTAAAGCACAGTTGTTCCAACATCGGATATTGTGAATTTGATCAATCTGAGGTTTGAACAAGAGTACCATTTCGGAAAACATTTTTTCATATAATTCATTGAGAAATTCCGGACTTACATCATTTTTAATGATTTCCAATGCCTGAATCATGCGAATACAAATAATGGATTCATTTAATCCCTGAGGCAGGATTCTTCCACATCCCCATTTCATTTCTTCATAAGAAGAATATATTTTTCCTTCTTTGTTGTGCAAAACGAATTCTTTATAATGATCCGCATAGAAAGAAAGAAGATGTTTCGCAATCGTAAGATAAAGTGTCTCATGAGTAAAAGCATAAATTCCTGCAGCCTTCCACGCACTTAAAATCGCTTGATTACGATAAAAGTACACCCAAACTCCATCATAAATTTCATTAGAAAAAACTTTTCCACAGACAGAACATTTATGTTCATGAGGTTTATGAATATCGAAAATCAAACGTCCCCCATCATAATCACAAAAATAATTATGTCCCCAGACACTGATAACCTTCGGATCATCGTAAAATGTATCATAAAATTCACGAACTTCCTTTTTCATTTTTTCAATTGCCTGAAGATATTTTGGATTTTTTAAGATAGCTTCCTTATAATGTTCATTTAAGTATTGCATAAAAATCTCCTTTCTTAGCACTTCCTTTTTTAGGTAGACGAATCAGTTCCTGACCTTTATATGAAACAAATGTTCCTTCAAGTAAAACCAATTCCTTGAGATAATTTGATTCATAACGGAGATATAGCATCTTTCCGTCAAAATCGAAGTCATAATTCTTCTTAAATAGAATTCTTTCATTTTCCGTAAGTATGAAGGTGTTTTTCTGCCATCGCGGTTGAAGTTTTTCGGTAGAAAAAACCTCTATTCTCATATGTTTTTTCTTTTTTTCTTTTGTAGAAGCGATGTATCGATGAAACATATTTCTTGTGAATACATCTGGTTCTTGTGTTGTCATAATACTTTTAATTTCTTGAATGGTATGATTCATTTCCAATGCATCGGAAGAGAAAACATAATAATACATTTCTTCATCCAAAGTGAAAATTTGATATCCTTCCCCTACTTCTTTCATAGGATGGAATTGATTTAAAACGCTTTCATAAATATGAGGACAGAAACTATCAAACGTATCCATCATTACAATCCAATGAAGTCCTTTTAAAAGAACCGTCCGAGAAACTTCTTTCATTTTTAAAGATAACGGATAAATAGCATGATTTTCCATTTGAAAAGCGACGATATCTTCGTGCATAAAGAAATATCTTATTGTTCCACGATATTTTTTTGCATCATAAAAAGGTGTTTCTTCTAAGCGCTTTTGAATACTTCGCATGTAAACATCATTTGTTTGCATGACATCGCTATAAAGATGATCTACTAAAAGCACATTATGATCGCTTGGTTCAATCATACGATTATAACCTTCATCACAAGCGTAATAATCGTCCCCACCCGTGAAAATATAAGATAAATTATCCGGATGATGATGTGCTAAGGAAAGAATCCATTGCCCTGTTTTTTGATAATGTTCTATTCCTTTGTACCATTGTTTTTTACCTCCGGGATACGAACATTTAATGGAAAACACTTTATCTTGCTTTTTAAATCCTTCCCGAACACAAATAAGACCTAAATCTTTGAAATATTTCACTTTTGGTAATGCATCCAAATCCTTTTCTTGAATTCTTGGTTGATACCAAAGTAAAGTCAAATAAGCTTCGGGAAGAATACCCGGTTTGATTTTACTATTATATTGTTCTTCATAAAGATAATGTGTGAAAATTTCATTACCCAATTTTTGTGCGTATCCGTTATGATATATTCCGGCAATCAAATAATACATCGCAACACTATGAGAACTATATAAATCATGACAATCGCCAAAATTCAATTGCTTGTTAAGATTCGAAGCACTTTGGTACAAACGATAATCGAAGGTATTTTTTAAAAATCCAGATGTTTTAAAATAATCAATTCCCTCTTGTTCCTTTAAAAGATAAGCATAAATATATAGCCATAATACACCATATCTCCAATAAGTTGCTCCTTCATAATCGGAACCATCTTCCGGTAAATAAGAAAATACTTTATGAAAATTTTCTTTGGCAGCTTCTTTATAAATGGCTACTTTTGGATATTTTTCTTGCAGAACATAACCGACCATAGCTAATCCCGTAAAATTAATCCAGTTGTGATTTTGAAAATAGTGACGAGGCCAGGAATCCTCATGTTCCTTGCTGTAATCAAACATCAATTGTGCCTGATAAAGTAATTTTTCTTCGATTCTTTTCTGTTGTTTCTCGGATAAATCTTCTTTTATATAATGATAGCTTAAGGACAATCCGAAAAGCAGAAAGGAAGCACTCAAATCAACATTTACCAAATGCGCGTTTCCCCAGTAAGGATAAGAAAGGACGGTTTCAATAATTCTCAAAGCCTCTTGAAGATATTTTTCATCTTCACTCAATCGATAGCATAAAGTCAAATTACACATAGCCTGAGCAATATATGTCGTTGACTTTTTAGGAGGTTCTACGTATAAAGGTAAACAAAACAAGCGATTTGCTTCTTCAAGCAAAGCGCGATATTGTGCTTTTTTTTCTAAACGAATCTCTTTTTTTAATTTCGTTAATGATGGAATAAAGATATATTGATCCATATCATTTCTTTTCCTTTTTTTGTTTTACTTTTGATTGAAATAAGAACAAAATCTTATTTCTTATCGATGTAAATATTTCATAATATAAAGTAAAGAATACACCATATAAAATCGGCTCTCCCTGTAAAATGAGATAATCCGCATTGGTCAAATGAATAAAAGCCATATTGATTAATTCATAGGTGAGATAAATGAGTACGGTTACCAGAAGACAACGAACAAACTCAAATAGATTAAAAAGAACTCCCTGATAGATTTTTCTGTTTTGAATTTCTTTATTCATAATGATACCATTTCTTTCAATATCAAACATATAATGGCAGATGGGATTGAAAATAATAATTATTGCCGCACTGCTGATGAGAGCTAAAACAAAGATGAAATCCACCGGATCTTCATTTAAACCCAAATCGGTACCCCATCCGACCAAATAATAAATGAGACCAACAAACCAAAACCTTAAAAAAGCTATCTTTGTACGATCGCTGAATCGAGATAAAAACGGTTTCTTATTTTCATCTTTTTTCTCCATGAATTAATTTTCTCCTTGCGTTTTTTCCTCTGATTCGAATTCTTCTTCCGAATCGATTTCATCTTCGATATAAAGAACTTCTTTTACTTGTTTTCTTTCCACAAAATAACCGACAATAAGCTCAATCATGCCAATCAAATAGAGTACAAGTACTATAATGGAAACTACAATTCCCGGAAGAATTTCATTGAGTTCAAGATTCACTTGCGTGCCCAAAGAAGAAAAATAAATTATCACTAACCAGATTCCAAATCCCATGGTGATACAAAGCATTAAAAGAGAAATAATCCATTTTTTCAAAGTGATTTGATTCATTCGTATAGCATTGAATAAACAAGCAAATCCAAAAAGTATGAAAAAAAACATAGTAAAACCACAAATTTGATCGTTCAAAAGAGCAATGGATTGAATCTGAATGTGAGAAATCACAAGGTGCATAACCGCAGTAAAACAAATGATATATTTTGACATGAGTCTTGGAGTTTTCAACACTTTTTTCAATGTAATTAAAAATTTATTTCCCATACTTACTCCTCCACAATTCTCTTCGTTGTTTCTTTATCAAAGAAGTGAACTTTCTTCATATTGAATACCACTTTTAAGTTTTGGGAAGTCAGATGAAATTCACTGCTGATACGCGCGGTAATTTCCTGTGACGGAAGTTTCAATTCCACATAGTATTCATCCCCGAGAAATTCTTTATGAATCATCGGAAGATCCAGTATTGCATCCGGGAAAGATTCATAAGCCTTTTCGCCGAATTCGATATACTCCGGACGAATTCCCATGATGACTTCTTTATTTTCATAGGCCTTTAATTTTGGAATGGAAGCTTCGTCAATAGCCACTTTCATGCCATCAAAATGGAAATAATTATCGTGAACTGTTCCTTCAATAAAATTAATATTGGGCATTCCGATAAATCCCGCAACAAACATATTGTCCGGATAATTATAAAGATCAAAAGGCGTAGCAATCTGCTGAATATATCCTTCATTCATCACGACAATGCGATCGGCCATTGTCATAGCTTCCACCTGATCATGTGTGACATAAATCGTTGTAGTCTTTAATTCTTTTTGCAGTTTAACAATTTCACTTCTAGTTTTTTCACGAAGTTTTGCATCCAAATTGCTTAAAGGCTCATCCATGAGGAAAACTTTCGGATTGCGAACGACCGCACGACCTAAAGCTACGCGCTGTTTTTGACCACCGGATAAATTGGATGGCAACCGATTCAAATAATCCGTCAAATCAAAACGCATCGCCATATCTTTGACGGTTTTATGAATAATATTCTTCTGTTCATGACGCAATTTCAAAGAAATGCCCATATTATCGTAAACCGACATATTGTAATAAAGAGCATAGTTTTGGAAGACCATAGCGATATCGCGATCCATAGGTGCCAACAAATTGACTCTTTCTCCATCAATATAAAGATCTCCGGACGTGATTCCCTCTAAACCGGCAATCATGCGAAGCGTCGTTGATTTACCACACCCGGAAGGACCGACTAAAACGATAAATTCACCATCTTTGATTTCCAAATTGAAGTCATAAACAGCATGTGCTCCATTCGGATAAATTTTATTTACATTTTTTAAAATAATCTCTGCCATATGATTACCTACTTTGACAATTGATGGAAGGTAATTTTACCTTCTTTGATATATTGCTCTTGTTTTTTCACTTTTCTTAAAGAGGAAATACCTATATAAAAAGAAACAATACAAGAATAAATATTGACCAGAATGATTACTATTTTAGCCATAAAATTCGCATCATCCGCAGTTGGTAAAAGAGATACATTCAAGATAAAAGGAACAATGACTCCTATTCTCAGAATGGTATAAATACCAAAAGCAAATATAAGATAACTGAAAAGTTTAATATAATTCTTTAATTTAATCGCTGCTGTAAATAAGAAGAGCAAAAAGGCGATATTGATGAGAATGAATATACCAATCCAAAAAGTTCTTTCCATCATGGATAACATTTCAACCAAATAAACTAAAGTAACTAGGATAACAGATAAAGTAAGCCAATAACTGGATACATTGGCCTTATAAAAGGTCAAATTTATTTTTTGTTCTTCTTTAACATCATCCTCTTGTTGATTCCATTCCTTCATGCTTTCATAACGATGCATATCAAATCGAGCATTTACCAAAATTTTTTTTGTCTGATAAGCCACTTTATCCTTATAGATTTGAAAAGTGCTCATAGCCTGCTCTTTTTGTTTATCGCTTTTAGCAGATACATATTTTTCTTGAATTTTCTTTAAAGTTTTTTGAATCCGACTGGGAAGTGTTTCATCTATATGTTCTATAGAAGAAGAAGCAATGGCATCATCCGTTTTTTTGGCTTCGTCCATCGTTTTCTGACACTTAAGGATCTTTTCCTCCAATGCTTGATTACTGAGCATTTTGTTCTCCTTTCTCTTTTACATAAAGGATATGAGAAAGTAACAGACTTACAAAATATCCTATAAAAGTTATAATGGCGACGATATGAACGATGAAAACAAGATAAAAGGTTTCAAATTGCAATTGATAATCGGCCAATTCCGGAGCTTCCAAATAAATATAAGTAAAATCTACCTGTTGATATTCTTGCAATAAACTCATCGTATTGACAATAACATAAACAGCCGTTGCAATAGCAATGGCAATAAAGATACCCATAACAATCAAAGCAAAACGATCAGCAACTCTTTTTTGTGTTTCTAAGAAAAACATCGCAATAATAGAAACAAGACTTACAATGGAAAGGTATACCCATGTTTTATTGAAGTTTTGCATATGATTATGAAAGTCAATAATACTTTGATTTAATGGAAGTTCGAGCCCAAAAAGATTGGCATATTGTGTCATGAAAGATAAGGCCGAAATAAAAGTTATTACGATCATCAAAATTTGGACAACAAACATCACTTTTTGAAATTTGAAACATTTTACTAATTTTTTCATATAATCATCTCACTATCAATGAGGAATTGGTAGGGAGAAAACTCCCCCTACCACAATCCTTTTTTATTTATTTAATGCCTGCATTGTTTGATATGCTGCTTGATACGTTGAGATATAAGTTTCAATTCCGGCATCTTGGAATAACTTATAGTATGCATTGTAATCTGCAGGTAATTTGACACTTGCTGGAGCATCATTTCGAGTTTTGTATCGAATAATGTTAAAGATTACTTCAAACAAGGAGTTATCTGAATTGATTGTCGTATCATTTTGTAATGTTTCCGTTTGTCTTTCCGTTAAAGAGAAAACAGGTGGAATGAGTTTATAGTAATTCGGATTATCTCCTTGAAGTCCGGTACCGGCATAAGAAGGTATATTCGTAGTGGAATTTTGCAATAATTTCCAAGCATTGAATCCACGTTCTGAAGTATATTGATATTCAAATCCGATTTCTTTAGCATAACCCACAGGCATCAATGCACCGATAAAATTACGAAGGAACGTAGATAAGTCACCATTGGCCATTTCTTTTGTTGTTTGTAAGGTCCAGTCATTATATGCAGGTACTTCTTTCCCATCAGGACCGGTGAATTTTTCATCTGTTTTCAACATTTGAGGTAGACCATAATTTTGTAAAACCGCACCCTCTTCTGTGAAGAAGTAATCAAAGATTACGGCAGCTCTTTGTTTCTTAGCATCGCTAGATTGATTGGAAATTGCCCAACCATCCGGTTTGATAACACGAGAATTATCAATGTAATACTGCCATACACCATTGACTTTAGATACAGGAGGCAAAACACCAACGATATCTCTTGCCGGTTCATTTGCTCCGCCATCCGCAGTAGTTGAAGCCGTAAAATCAAATGTCATAAATCCAAATTTCGCATTTTCCGCATTGTCGGCAAAATATAGTTGATTACGGAAATTATTCTTATTGTTGGAATCATAAGTATCGGTAAAAATCAATCCTTCGGCATTCCAATCGGATAAATAATTCAATATATTGTAGAGTTCTTCTTTTGTATATGTATATTGAATTTGACCATTTGCATCGATTTCCCATCGTGCAGAATATGAGTCGGATCCATGAACTCGAACGCCACCGAAATATGTGGCAAATCGTAATAATTCTTCTCGATAAGAAGATTGTCTTGTAAAGTAGGGCCATACCGTATCTGCTTTTCCACTTGTTAAGAATTTTGGATTTGCTTTGATAACACGGAATAAAGCGACAAGTTCATCGATATCGTAAGCCGCTTTTTCTCCTAAATAGAGTTCGCTTGCCTTTGTATAATCATAATTATTCTGAATATATGTTTTTAAACATTCGGCCAAGGCTTGTCCATTTTTACTTGGCAAAGCATTCATCAAAGTAATGATATTCTGATTTGTCTTTTTAGTGATATTCACGCCTTCTTTTGGAGTGACGGTTCCGCCGTTATTTCCTGTACGTGCATTATTTCCAACCCAAAATCCTTTATAATATGTCGTAAGCGTTGTATCGGTATCATATGATTTTCCACCCGTATTATCTAATAAACTGGTTACCCAGCTTTCACGCATGTGATAATCACGAGCAAATTCACCGACTTCGGCAATATACGGAAGATGATAGATATTTCCATCATAAGCTGTAATAGCCGATTTGAAACTTGGATTTGCATCTAAATATGCCTTCACATGAGGCATCAATCCTTGATTCATCATTTCGGTTAAGTTAGCGAATTTTTTTTGCACACCATAGCTCATTAAAGATTCTGCAATACTATTTCCTCCGTAAATATCTGCATCGGTAAATCCGGTTGCAGCAGAGGTCGTAATCATTTCAGAAGCTTTTTGAGATTGAATGGTAATATCTTTAAACGTCGTATTGGTTTGTTTCCCAAGATAACTCCAGAAGGGTTTCAAACTACCCTGAGTGATAACTGTATTATCTGGTAATGTTAATGGATTGGATTTTTGATATGTCACGGTTTGATCCTTATTACCGTAGGCCATATTTAGTTTCAATTCAATATTTGTTGTAAGATCAACACTTATAGATGTAGAACTATTTGGTGTTTCGGAATTGTTACAGGATGCTAACGAAATAAAAGTCGATGCTGCAACAATTGCTCCTAAAAATATTTTTTTCATAGTTTTCCTTTCTAGCCTTTGACTCCGCCTAAATTCACGCCACGTGTGAAGTATTTTTGAATGTAAGGATATACTACAAGCACGGGAATGATAGAGCAGATGATGATCGCATAAACCAAACTATCGGCTGCATAAGTCAGGTTTCCAGCCACAACGGATTCATCATAAAGTTTTTGATAATTTTCTATTAACGTTCTCAGATACACTTGAAGTGGCTGTTCTTGTGAATTTCTGAGCAGCATTCTGGACCAATAATAACCATTCCAACGGCTAATTGCATAAAACAAGGTCACAGTGGCAATTGCCGCTTTCGACATAGGCATATAAATTTTTGTAAAAATCTGTATTTCACTGGATCCATCCATCCTTGCCGCTTCTTCAATATCTTTCGGTACAGACGAAAATGCATTTCTTAAAAGAATAATGTTATAAGCTTGTACACCAAAAGCAATAACCATACCCCATTTGTTATCCACACCCAATTCCATGTAATTTAAATAAAGAGGTATCATACCTGCACTGAACCACATTGTAAAGACGAGCAAAAAGTTCCATGTTCTTTTACCTAACAATTTGTCTTTCGAAAGAACATATGCACCGGTTAATGAGATGAACATGCTCCATGCAGTACCGAAAATGGTATAGAATAGTGTGTTCGTATAAGAAATCCAGAACCCTTTATCAAATAATACAATTCGATAGGCCTCTATTTGCAAATCCTTTGGGAAAAAGACAATCTGTCCTGATTCATAGGCAAGTTTTCCACTGATAGATACGCTGAAAGCATAGATGATGGGATAAAGACATAAAATGGCAAAAATAGTTACAAAAAAGTACGAAAAAACGCGGAATACGATTTCACTTTTACTTGATCTTTCCATAATTTCCTCCAATCTTTCAACTTACCATAGTGAGGTCTTTGAAATCTGTCGTGAGATTTTGTTGGCACTGATAACCAAAGCAAAACCAATGACGGAATTAAAAATACCGATAGCCGAACCAAGACCTTGATTTGAACCGGTACCAATACCGATTCTTTGCTCTAAAGTAGACAAAACATCCGCGGTAACATAGGTATTCGGATGATAGAGCAACAACACTCGTTCATAACCGACAGATAACATACGACCTATTCTCATAATAATCATGATGATGAGTGTAGGGGCCATTCCAGGAAGCGTAACATAACGGATTTCCTGCCATTTATTTCCACCATCTACTTTTAAGGCTTCATACATGACAGGGGAAATTCCCATGATTGCCGCAAAATAGACGATAGAATTATATCCCGATTCTTTCCAGATACCGGTAATGATATACATTGGTCGAAAATAGTTTGGCGTTTCAATGATTTTCGTTCCCGCAGGTACGAGATTCAGGGAATAAAGCAGTTGAGCAACAATACCTGTAGAACTCACTCCACTATAGACCAAGGTAATGACAATACCCGTAATGGTAACTTCAGAAAGAAAATGAGGAAGATAAGTAATGGTTTGCAAAATCTTTCGATATCCGTCACTTCTGATTTCGCTGAATAAAAGCGCCAAAATTATTGGTATGGGAAATCCAAAAACCAATCCATATAAACTAATGATGAATGTATTTCTAAAGGCTCCCCAAAATGCTTCTCGGTTAACACCTGTAACAATGTTGACAAAGTTCGAAAGACCTCGCATATCACTGCCGAAAATTCCTTCTGCAGGTTCAAAACGCTCAAAAGCGACAATTAAACCAATCATGGGTTTATAAGCAAAGAACAAAAACCAAAGAATAATGGGAATAAGTAAAAGATATAACTGCCATTCCTTTTTGATTCCTTTAAGAATTTTTTTACCTTTGGGTTCTCTCATCTTTATCATATCATTCATGATTACACCTCCTCTCCATCATTTCTATAAGAATCCATATCCGCTACAATAGAATTTTTTAATCTTGATAATGCGTATAAAACAAGAATGGTCAAAATATACGTAAATATCATAGAAATAAAATATCCTCCAATTGATGCAACATCTTGATTTATGATGATGCATGCAATCCATTTTCCAATAGCTAAACTGAGAAATGTCGCTAAAGAAAATAAAATAAGATATACCGGTGATTGAATCATCACATTTCTACTCTTCCCTTTGCAAAAAAGAGTATAGCAACCTATGGGAATTACCGCGAAAACATTCGCAACAAGATAATAGAGAATGCTTTGCCATAATTCCATGGACTTTTCCATTGCAATTAATGGAAGCGCAGAAAGTAAGAAAGGTACAATTCCCATTATTCCCCATCGAAGAGCCATAATAAGAAAAATCAACAAGGAAAAGCTTAAGATAAATCCACTATTCAGAAAATTGAAGAAATAGCTTGATAAAAATTCAAATAATATTGATAAAAACGAAAAGATAATCAAGTCTGCTTTTTTTAAATCCATCCATCCTCCTCAAGAAATTCTGAATACTTTTCCATATATCCGAACAAAGTTCGGATATATCTTTAAAAAATTTGTAAGTGCTTTCACTTACGCTTCCATTCTAGCATATCCACCATTTTTGTCAATTATCCTATCTTCAAAAAGGGTTTGGTAAACTAGAAAGGAGGTCCCTCTATTTTTCAAGAGGGAAAAGGTGAGTTAATAATTTGTTCCTGTAGTCTCACTGGTTTGAACCGTGAGATTAGAAGCGCCGTAATTTTCTGCTATTTTATATAATCCGTTTTCTCCTTTAATCAGTTGCGGTATCGCCGTTGAAAACCAATCGGGAGCTATTACATCTTTAAACGCACTATTACTTTCTAAGTAAGTAGGTGCATAGAAATGATTATTGATCCAAGTGGGATTTACAGGATTTTTATCATAGCGTATCGCACCATAGGTTGGTGAAACAACAAGATTATTATCAAAAGTAACATCTTTGCACGGAATACTATATTTTCCTCCAATCAAAATGCTGTTGCGGCTATTAATAATCGTATTATCCTGAATCAAGACATTAAACGGAGTCCACTGGAGATTCATGACGGTTGTATCACCATAATCGTTCACTCCCGAATGTACGACAATTCCCGCACGGGTGTTGGAAGAAGTTTCGACATCCTGCATGTAATTATTACGGACAACATGTCCGGCATCATACATACGAATGCCTCCGGTATCATCAATACGTTCAATGGAACCATCACTTTTTTCACGCCCACAAAGAAAGACATTGTTTTCAATCAAATCATTTTTTCCATGACGTGCGGTAACAAGACCCTTACAGGTTTTAAAGGTATTATTACGTACAATCGTTCTTCCTGATTTAATGGAAATAATTTCAATTTCTCCGGAAATATTTTCAAATAGATTATTTTCGATCAAAACATTGGAATCCGTTTGTGAATAAGTAGATGTGCCGACACGAATGGTTTCATATCCATTGGCACCTCCGGCTTCTTGGTAATTCAAGAATTGATTATGATGAATGTGGTGATCCTGAGAGAACATATCATCTCTCCAAATGGTTAACAAAGATCCTCCGGTCGTTTTGCCATCAAAAGTATTTCGATCGATCTCATGAAATCTTCCTCTTAAAGATAACCATTTGTAATCATTTTCATGGATTTCGTATTCTTTGATAACATTGTTTGTAAAGCGCAGATGATTTCCTTCAAGATTAACCACACCACTATCTTTAGAAGGATAGCCGTTTTCAAATCGGAAATTTGCGACAATAACATAATCTGCCAGAATATTGATTCTTGATTCTCCACTTAAAATCACTTTTCCAGGATGTTCGGCAAAAATGAAAATAGGATGTTCTGCTGTGCCGGAGCGTTCAATATTAAACTCCACATTCATATAAGTACCATCTCTTAAGATAATAGCATCACCTGGTCTAGCATCCAATCCCGCGGTAACAATATCCACGACACTGGCGACATACACTTTATTTAAAATTCGAGAATCATTTTCATCGATCACAGGAATACTGTCGTCGGCCTTTGTCTGTACAACGATTTCAAAGGATTTTTTCTTACGATATTCTCCATAAGAGAAAGTTCCAGTCAAAGTCACTTTCTTTTCTTCATTCCCCCGATAAACATTTCCCTTTAAATCAATAATGGAAGCATCGGAAGTTTCCCAAGTAATATAAACGCCATTAATATCTGTGACACGAGGAAGAACCATAATATCGCGGTCAATCGTGTTGTTTTCCAGTAAAGTAAACTGAGACATCGCTTCATCAATTTTGCCTTCGGCAGTTTCATTTACTTTTTTTACTACTACATGATACACTCGTTGTTCTCTTGTAGATCCTAACATAGCAATAGCCGTTAAAGTAACCGGAACATCTTTTTCCTTATTTCGTGTCACATGACCTTCACTGGTGATAACTTTCGGTTCACTGCTTTGCCATGTGACAACTCCTTCCAAAGCAAATTTTTTCGGCAAATAAATATTTTGAATAATCGCATCCGAATTATCAATGGAAAATGAATCCATAAATTCTTTAACAATTTCAAAATTTGTTTTTACTTCCGTTGATTCACTTGTATTCTCCGAAGTAGAAGCATTCGAATTTTCTTGATTTGCGTTACAAGACACGAAAGGAAGTATCGTTGTCAATGAAACAATAATTAAACCTTTTTTCCATATCTTTTTCATTTTATTCTCCTCCTATGCTCATCGTGACTCCGTCATCATATGCTTTCGAATTTTTCAGAGTAGGTCGCAAAGCATTTTCCTGAATTTCCCAAGAATATTCAAAATCCAGTTGAATATTTTGTGTATTTTCTATCCATGCTTTCAATTCATTACTAGAATTAAACCAAGTGATTTCCTGGCCATAATTACCCGTTTTATCCGTTGGTGCAGTAAGAGTAATCTGACTATAATAAATCTTTGAAGTATCTACACCTCCATTGGAAGTTGAAAAATTACCAAAGAATTTTCCCGCATTCGATGTTCCTTCGGCATGCCCTTTTAAAGCAAAGCAATTCGAAACTTTCGGTTGAACCGGAGAACCGCTACGATGTTGAGCCATTCCAATAAAAGCACCGACACCTTCTGTACCGGTAATATTTACCATTGCATAGCAACCATCAATAAGCATGCATCGGGCATATCCGATGAATCCCCCGGCATACTTAGTTCCTTCTACCGTAGCTATAGCATAACTATTTTTAACTTCAATAGGATTTGTATCTCCTGCCGTAGCATCAACACATCCGATTAAACCACCGACATCATCACCGGTTCCTTTGACATAAGTATCTTTTACAAAAATACGATTGCAAAGACCTGTTTCATAAACATCTCCGATGGCACCGCCGACTTTTCTTGTTCCATGAATCGTTCCGTTGATTACATTGATATTAGCCACAGTACCCTTGGAGTATCCTACAACAATACCCGTACGTTGTTGTGTGGAATATACTTTTGCATTTTCAATATTTAGATTAGAAATTACTCCGTCTGCACCTAATTGTCCAAACAATCCTGTAGATTCGGAAGTTGAATTAATATAAAGATTGGAAATCGTATATCCTTTTCCGTTAAACGATCCATTAAATGCCTTCGCAGATCCCGTTTGCGTCCCTATAGGTGTAAAGGATTTTTTTTCTTCTCCGTAAAAAGCACTCAAATCCAGATCATTTTGAAGTTCATAATAAGCACTTAATGTACTACTTTCTGCTCCTACCTGTTCTAAATCTTCTACAGTGTATATACGATAAGGATTTTCTAATGTACCATCTCCTTTATCTTCTACGCCTTTAGCATCTAATGTCATAACGCTTGTCGAATAGATATCCGAAATTTTATTTTCCTGTTGAAGTACACAATAAAAATCAATCCATGCCAATTCATCAAAACCGGTGACTGTTTTATAAACCATATCTTTTTCGGAACCATAACTCAATACTTTCACCCCATCATAGTCTTTTCCCTCTATGATTTGAGAAACTGCAGGTGCTTTTGCCTCATGATCCACAAAAAGATAATAGATATCGACATCTTTATCCAGTGTTTCAACAAAAACATCAATGGCACCGGCTACAAGTTTGGATTCGCGGATTGCAATATTATTAAATCGAAGATGCGATTCGGGGATCTCGGAATTCGTTCCCCCACAGGCACAAAGAGATAACAATACTCCCGTTAAAAATAAGAATCGTTTTTTCATCATACACTCTCCTTTTCCATTCTATGTATTTCTGATAATACCATCATCAGAGGTCCAATGGCTTTTCCATCATCTTGAACCACTTTTCGAGAAATATACATTCGATATGTTCCAACATTCCGATCGGTTTTCGACGCCGATAGCCCTGCCCCAATGCATATACCTCCCAAATGAAATTTATCATCTTTTCCCCTATAAAAATATTTTTTCAGTACTCCGCGGAAGATACGTAATCCCATTTCTTGATATCGCTTCGTCAGCATCTTAAGTCGACACCCTTTTAAAATCGCATATGCAATCATGAGTGATCCGGAAGTTTCAAAATAATTTCCTGCTTTTTTCTTTTTATCAATGACTTGATAGAACATATCCGTATTTTTTACTTTATACTTCATCAATCCATCGATTGTAATTTGTAACAGATTTTTTAATTTACTTTGTAATCTTGGTTGATTGATATATTCATAAGTATCCACAAGAGCCATTTCATACCATCCGCAAGCTCTGAGCCAAGCAATCTTTGATTGCCCGTTTTTTTCTTTAGACCATATCATCTTTTCTTTGCTATCTAAATAATTTCCATCATATCCATGCATCATTAAAGAAGTTTTTTTATCAAAGGTCAAATCAAAACAATTTTCTAATTGATAAACAATATCATTGAAATTTCTTTCACAATTAAACTTCTTTTCATACATAGCATAAAAAGGTTGAATCATATATAATCCATCCAGCCAGATTTGATTGGGATATTTTTCTTTATGCCAAAAATTTCCTTGGATTCTCGGTAATTCTTCGATTTGTTTATGAAGAAATTCAATTGCCTTACGATATTTTTCTTTATGCGTTTTTTCATATAAAGTAAAAAGAACTTTTCCTTCATTGCATGGATCCGAATCATGTCCTTCTTCAGTATATTGATTATAATTATTGTAATAATAAATCTTTATATATCCGTTTTCATCAATCAATGGAGATATATAATGATCAATATATTCGATAATTTTATCATTATGATTCTCCTCATAAAGACTTAATAACCCATTGAACATGCAACCATCAATATAATTCCAACCGGGTTTTTTTAATCCCATCAATATTTCCTGATTCCAAAGAGGTCTTTCATAAGTAGAACGAATACATAAATCCGTAATATATGATTCCAGGTTCATTTCAATTTCTTTTTCCAAGAATTTCATCTACTCTCCTCTTTTGCACAAATTCGTATATCCGAACATTGTTCATAAGTTTGTATAAATAAATTTGTAAGTGCTTACACTTACATTCTTATCTTAAAGCAAATTCGGTTGAAAGTCAAATAATTATCCTCTTTTGTGGTAATTGCGTTAATTATAATCTAAGTGCAACAAATAATAATGAAAAAAATGAATAAGCGGTTTAGCCCATTGGTAAACCGCCTATTCATAAAATTCTCATCTTCTTTTACGATTTAATTTATTTTTTACTCAACAGGATTGATTGTTAACTTCACATTCGTAAAGGTTGCCGTCATTCCTGCTCCTCCGCAGAGGAAGAGACCTGCATAGACATAATCCGAATCCACAGCTGTTAATTCTAAATCGGTATCAAAAGATTGTCCTTCTTGATATTGAGAATCCGTAGCTAGTTTGTAATATGTTTGAACAGAAGTATCATTTTTTACAATCTTTACATCAATCGTGCTATTTTCTTTAGGATAATACGATTCTTTAATTCTATCTTTTTTTCCTTCGGTTGTATTCGTATCATCATATCTTCTTGCCCAAGCACAATATGTATACGATCCGGCTTCATCAAAAGCTGTTCCGTAATATCCTGCCGCGGCATAACGAGAAGTCAAACCAGAAATGTATTGATCAATATACATATCATCACGAACCATAATACCCACAGCATTCTGCTGTTGTCGTACCGCATCACTCGTCAAGTCATCGATTTTCACGCTTGCTTCCAAAGTAAATGAATCATTTTTGTTGATTTGTTGGAAATACATCACCATTCCGTCGGCAGTCGAATTCAATCTTCCCGAGTAATTAGGATCCGTATCTGCTAAAGTGACACTTAATGTTCCATCCGCGGATGTTCCACCATTTTCCGTGATAGAGTATTTATCGAGTTCTTTGGCAAAACTACTTTTTTTCATTCCTCCGAAAACAGATCCATGCCAATTATTTGTCGTATTCCAATGGCTAGACCATGTTCCTTCTCCCGGTGCTATATATGTCGGTTCAACATATGAAGGATTTTGTTTTAAATATTCTGCTTCTGTCGGTGCTTTTAAATCATCTACGACATACTTTCCTAAATTATTTGTGGATTCCTTCAATGTTTTTGCCATCATATAACCCACTTGTTGTGCTCCATAAATATTGACATGCGTACCATCATAAGATGTGGAAGTTGGCCAACCATACCATTTTTTACCCTCTTCCGCTCCTAGGGCTCTTAAAGCATCTCCTGTCATTTTGGTTGTATCAATACAAGTTAGGGAATATTTTTCAGCCACATCACGAATAGCTTGAGCATAATCCCCTGCATTGAAAGTTGAATCTTCCGTCATTACATGTAAGTACTTAGTGCCTTCTTCCCAATTTCCTTTGCTATCATAACGCGCAATAGGTGTAGCAAGAATCGGTGTAGCACCGGCATCAAGACATACCTTAATATAATTGGAATAAAGATATCCTTGGAACGTATCGCTTGTAATTGTATCTGCAATCGTTCCTAGCTGTGTACCAACAGCTGTTTTCTTTTCATCATTATGCCCAAAAGTAATAATCGCATAATCCCCTGCTTTTACATTATTTTTAAATTCCGCATAATTTTCTTTCGACTTATCTTCCGTTGGGAAACTCTTTGTAGAAGCACCACCAACACCAAGATTTTTAACCGTTACTTCTTTTTTGAAATAATCTTTGATTGTTGTTCCGAAACCTTGAATTTGGTAGTAATACGTTGTATTTTTTGTCGCTAAGTCATAATTCGCACAAGTGGAATCACCAATCATATACAATGTCGTAGCCTTTAATGGTTCAACGGATGAACTCGTTTGAGAACTACTGTCATTTTCGCTATTTGAAGAAACTGAAGATGATGCAACAGAGGATGTTGTTGCACTCGTTTCTCCTGTATTTCCACAAGCGAATAGAGCAAAGCTCGTCAATGATAAAACAAGTAATTTCTTTTTTTTCATATTTTTCCTTTGTTTTTATTAACTATTACTTTTAACATAATTTTCTGTATTTGCTATTAAATATTCTGCTTCTGTCGGATCTTCAATATCATCCTTAATGTACTTTCCTAGAGCATTTTGACTATTTTTCAATACATCAGCAATATGATAACCAATTTTCTGTGCGCCATAGGCATTAAATGTATTTGTCATCAGTTTTCCATCTGCCTCAGAGTTTTTCCAACAATACCACTTTTGAACGTCTTCATCGGAAGGAGCACTTCTAAATAAATCCGCTGTCCAAGTAGTATTATCTATACACATAACATCTAATTCTTCCGCCAAATCGCGAATGGCCTGAGGATAATTTCCTTCGTGTGCCTTGGTTTCTGCTTTGTTATAAAGATATTTACTATTTGCTTCATATTTTTTACTACTATCATAAGATACATAAGGTGTTAATAAGATCGGAGTTGCTCCTTTGCTTTTAGCTTCGTTTACATATTTTGTTAAATTATATTGAAATTGTCCTTCTTCCGTTCCTAACGCAACACCATTCAGATTTTTGCTCGTATCTATTTTTCGATCATTAATACCAAATGAAATTAAGACATAATCTCCTTGTTTCAAATTTGCCACATAATCATTATATCCTTCACTAGTTTTTGCATCAGTTGGGAATGTATATGAATTAACGCTGCCTTGATTCGCAGATAAATTCTTAAAAGTTACATTTTCGTTAAAATAATCCGGCAAAGTTTCTCCAAATCCCTTAGCTGGATAATAATACTTATAATTGGTAGAGCTTGGTTTCATATCTACTTTTGCCGCAACTTGTTCTCCTAAAAGATAAACTGTGGTAGCTTGTTGTTTCGCTTCTTCTGAAGAACTTTGTGAAGAGGAACTTTCCGAAGAACTTGAAGATACAGAAGAACTTGAAGACACCGAAGAACTTGATGAAGTACTATTTCCTTCCGATACTACTGAATTACTGCTTGAAGATGCATTTTGTGAAGTGGTACCTACCGACGAAGTACCCCCCCCCGTTGATGTTGCAGATTGCGAATCAACAATTTCATTATTGCATCCGAAAAGCACGACACCTGCTAACGATAAAACTAATAATCTTTTTTTCATTTTTTCTTTCCTAATCCTTTCATGGCATTTATGAACAACAGAACAAAAAGATATCAATTAATCCGTATATCCGAACATAGTTCATAAATATCCTTAAAAATTAATTGTAAGTGCTTTCACTTACATTTCTAACATATTCTTTTCGTTTTTTATTGTCAATATTTTTGATTAATTTTTTTTCATGTCCCCTTTCAATAAAAGCATCGATTTTTTTTGATATTATTTTTTTCTTCTTACCAAAAATAAAAAAATATACAAACGGATTTTCCTTTGTTTTATTTCTCATCTTGAAAATTTAAAATATTTTGATAAATTTTATATATAGGTGTATCGAAATATGAAAAAAGGTCTTATTTTAATTCATGCTTATACCACTTTAGAACATAGTTTAAATCAATCCAGAAGATTAAAAGAAGAATTTGAAAAACTGGATGTCTCCATGGATATTTTGAGAAACGATTCTTTTTATGCCACAATTAATAGCAAAGGAGCCATTGACTGTTCTTTGTTATCTTATGATTTTTGCGTTTATTTAGATAAAGATAAATACATATCCTTTCTTTTAGAAAAAGAAGGTATGAAATTATTTAATTCTCATTTTGCCATACGTGCTTGTGATGACAAAATGATTACTTCTATTTTATTGGCAAATCAAAATATTCCCATGCCAAAAACTCTCCCGGGATTATTATGTTACAATCAAGAAACACCCATAAAAGAGGAAACATATCAACATATTGAAAAAGAACTTTCTTACCCTTTGATTCTGAAAACCAGCTACGGATCTTTGGGAAATGGCGTTTATAAAGTGGAAAACCGAAAACAACTCATGACACTTATGGAACAAGTGAAATGTAAACCTCATTTATTTCAGGAATTTATATCTTTCAGTCAAGGAAGAGATATTCGCGTTATCGTCATCGGAAATAAAGTGATCGCTTCCATGATAAGAGAATCCAAAAAAGATTTTCGCTCCAATCTTGAGCTCGGAGGAAAAGGAATACCTTTTACTCCTTCAAAAGAATTAACGGATCTTTGTGAAAAAGTCAGTCGTATTCTTCATCTTGATTATTGCGGAATCGATGTTCTTTTTGAAAAAGACGGATATAAAATATGCGAAGTCAATTCCAATGCTTTTTTTGGAGGTATCGAAAAAGTCACAGGAAAAAATATTGCCAAAGCTTATGCCGAATATATTTATCAAAAAATTTATTCCGTTTCTTCTTAAAAAAACAGAATTAAAGTATTCACAATAAAAAATAGCGAAAATTTCTTTTCGCTATTTTTTTATCTACCGACTTTTTTATTCATTATCGAGATCATCGGTCACGAAGTTAATGACATTACTGTTTTCTTCTTCATCCTGCAAAGGAGGTAAAGACATTTCGTCTTTTTCTTGGAAGAAATCTTCTTTTTTCACTTCTTCGACTTCTTCTTTTCGATTGAATTGAGCTCCGGCAGGAATGAGTTTACCAATCATGACATTCTCTTTCAAACCATGGAGATAGTCCACTTTTCCTTTGCATGCCGCATCGGTAAGTACCTTTGTCGTTTCTTGGAAGGAAGCGCTGGATAAGAAAGAATCCGTATCCAAAGCAGCTTTGGTAATTCCCAAAATAATCGGAGAAGCTACCGCGGGACGTTTTCCTTCTTTAATGGCTTTCTCATTCATTTGCGTGAATTGTAAAATGCCCACTCTTGTACCCGGAAGCATTTCCGTATCTCCGCCGTCGATGACCGTCATTTTTCGAAGCATCTGACGCACAATTACTTCAATATGTTTGTCGGAAATATCAATACCTTGAATACGATATACTTTTTGTACTTCCTGAACAATATATTTTTCTACGGCGGCAACATCGGAAACATTTAATAATACTTTCGGATTAATAGCACCTTTGGTCAATTCCTGACCATTGACGACTTCATCTCCCTCTTGCACAATGACTCTTGCACCGATAACCGTTGTATAGGTTTTGCTTTCCAAATCATTTGATACGGTAATGGTAGATTTATTCTTTTCGTCAACACTAATGGAAGTGACTTTTCCTTTAATTTCGGAAATAACGGCCTCACCTTTCGGTTTTCTTGCTTCAAATAACTCTTGAACCCGTGGTAAACCTTGAGTAATATCACTTCCGGCAACACCACCGGTATGGAAAGTACGCATAGTTAATTGAGTACCCGGTTCTCCGATACTTTGCGCGGCCATAATACCGATAGCCTCTCCCAATTTTACTTCTTTTCCCGTCGCTAAATTACGACCGTAACAATGGATACAGACACCGTCTTTTGTTTCACAACCGAAGAGTGTACGAATTTCAACACGTTGAATTCCCGCATCAACAATTCGTTTTGCCATGGCTTCATCCATCAAAGTATTTTCAGGGACCAACACTTCGCCGGTCTTAGGATCTTTCACATCACGTAAAGTATAACGACCTACCAATCGATCATATAAGGAAACAATGGCTGTTTTTTCACCCTTTTCTTTGATTTCTTCGACCCAAGTACCATGATCCGTGCCACAATCGACTTCACGCACGATAACATCATGCGATACATCGACAAGACGTCGCGTTAAATAACCGGAGTCCGCGGTTTTCAAAGCAGTATCTGCACCACCTTTTCGGGCACCATGTGTAGCAATAAAGAATTCGGAAACCGAAAGCCCTTCTCGGAAACAGGATTTAATCGGTAATTCGATGGTTTCTCCGGATGGATTTGCCATCAAACCACGCATACCTGCCAATTGAACAAAGTTCGACATATTACCACGAGCACCGGAATCGGACATCATGTAAATCGGATTTCTTGTATCGTTTTGAAGTGTTTTACTCAAAATATCCTGTACTTGATTTTTGGCATCTTCCCAAACTTCACAAACTTTATTATGTCGTTCTTCATCCGTTAAAATACCACGTTCGTACAAGTTTTGAATCACATCGACTTTTTTATCTCCGTTTTCCAAAATTTCCTTTTTACCGGAAATCTTTACCACATCCGCAAGAGAAACCGTTAATCCGGAAACCGTGGAATATTGGAAACCTTGATCTTTCAATTTATCCAAAACCACAGAAGTTTTTTCCGATTGATAACGATGGAATACTTCATCGATGATTAAAGAAATATGTTTCTTGATGAAAGGTTTTTTCAAAGGCAAAGAAGCAATATATTCTTTGATATTTGTACCTTTTGGAACAAAGAATTTTATTTGATCTCTGGATAAATTTTCTTTACAATCCGTAGGATTATCATTTAAATACGGGAAATCATTCGGGAAAATTTGATTGAAGATCAACTTTCCGACAGTTGTAATTAAATAAGAAGCATTCATCTCTTCCGTAAAGCCCAATTTATTTAACGAACTGGCTTTCACGGCAATACGATTGTGCAAATGAATTTGTTGTGTCTGATAGGCAAGCATCACTTCATCAAAGCTCTTGAAAACTTTTCCTTCTTTTTCGGCGAAGTCTTCATATAATTGTGCCTGTTCTTCATCTCCGAATTCACGGAATTTCTTAGCCTTATCCAAGAATTCTTTTTTGGAAGATTCCAAAGTTAAATAATAATTTCCCAAAATCATATCCTGTGATGGTGTAACAATCGGATTTCCATCTTTCGGACCGAGAATATTATTGCTTGCAAGCATCAACGCCACAGCTTCTTCCTGTGCTTTTTTGGAAAGCGGTACGTGAACCGCCATCTGGTCACCATCGAAGTCCGCATTGAATGCGGTACAAACTAACGGATGCAAACGAATCGCATGGCCTTGAACCAATACCGGTCGGAACGCTTGAATTCCCAAACGATGTAATGTCGGAGCACGATTCAACAAAACCGGATGTTTTTCAACCACTCTTTCGACGATATCCCAAACTTTTTCATCATAATGATCAATCATTTTATTGGCTTGTTTATGCGATTGCGCATAGCCTTCCTTAATCATAATACTGGCAATAAAGGGTCGGAATAATTGCACGGCCATTTCTCGCGGTAATCCACATTGATACATTTTAAGACTGGGACCGACGGCAATAACGGAACGGCCGGAAAAGTCCACACGTTTACCCAAAAGATTTTGACGGAAACGACCTTGTTTTCCTTTTAAGGAACTGGAAAGCGATTTGTATGGTTTCCCGGATGCCGAAAGAACCGGTTTTCCTTTTCTTCCGTTATCGATTAACGAATCTACCGCTTCTTGAAGCATACGTTTTTCATTCATTAAAATAACGGCCGGGGAATTAATTTCAATCAATTTTTTCAATCGATTGTTTCGATTAATCACTCTCCGATAAAGATCATTCAAATCCGATGTGGCAAATCGACCGCCATCCAAAGCGAGCATCGGTCTTAAATCCGGTGGTATCACCGGTAATGCATCTAAAATCATCCATTCCGGTTTATTATCGGAATTTTTAAAAGCTTCCAAAGTTTCCAAACGTTTGATTAATTTCGTACGTTTTTGCGATTTTTGACCTTGCGTTGCTTTTAATTCTTCACGAACACGATTAAATTCTTCTTCGATATTCACTTCGGAAAGTAAGCGTTTAATCGCTTCCGCACCAATTCCGAATTCGGAATGCAAATAACGATTGACAAAAGCTGCGGTATCAAAGAAATTGAATGGTTCCGCAGGATTATCCAATTTGGAAATCAAATCTACGGAAAGCTGATAATCATACACTTCCGGATTCAATGTCGGTTGAATTTCTTTTTCAATAATGGATTTGAAAATTTGGCGTCCGTTACGTTCATCAATTACTTCGCTTTTGAATAATAATGTTGAAGAACCCGGATTTAAGCAAATATGCGATTTGAAATAAATGACATCTTCCAATTGTTTCGGAAAAATATCCAAAACCAAACCCATTTTGCTCGGAATACCTTTTAAATACCAAATGTGAGCGCAAGGAGAGGCAAGTTCAATATGACCCATTCTTTCCCGACGTACAGCCTTGGTTGTAACGGTAACACCACATTTATCACAAACAACGCCATTGTAACGAATTTTCTTATACTTTCCACAATGACATTCGTAATCTTTGGCAGGACCAAAAATTTTCTCGCAAAATAAGCCATCCGGTTCCGGTTTTTGGGAACGATAATTGATGGTTTCCGGTTTCTTTACTTCACCATGAGACCATTGACGGATTTTTTCCGGTGAAGCAAGACCGATTTTAATAGCGGCTAAACGATTAACATCAAACATAGATCATCTATCCTCCTTAATCTTCATTTTCTTCTTCGGGACTTACAAGTCGAATATCGCTTGTCATTTCACGAACCGCAGAAGAAATCTTTCTTGCTTCCATAGCATTTTCTTCTGCAAGATTATCTGTCGAAATTTCCACATTATCTTTATCGAGAAGTTTTACATCCAAAGCAAGAGATTGTAATTCTTTTTGCAATACTCTAAAGGATTCCGGCATTCCCGGTTTTGGTATTTCTTTTCCTTTGATGATTGCTTCATAAGTTTTTGCACGACCTACCATATCATCGGATTTGATCGTCAAAATTTCTTGTAATATATGAGCGGCACCATAAGCTTCCAATGCCCAAACTTCCATTTCACCGAAACGCTGTCCACCATTCTGAGCTTTTCCTCCCAACGGTTGTTGCGTTACTAAAGAATAAGGTCCGGTGGAACGGGCATGAAGTTTATCATCCACCATATGTACCAATTTGATCATATACATGACACCGACAGAAATTCTTTCATCAAAACGTTCTCCGGTGCGTCCATCGTAAAGAACGGTTTTTCCGTCTTTGGACATTCCGGCACGATCCATCAATTCATAAATTTCATCATTGGTCATTCCATCAAAAACAGGCGTGGCAATCTTGATTCCCAATTTTTGGCATGCCATACCTAAGTGCATTTCCAAAACCTGACCGATATTCATACGGCTCGGAACACCTAAAGGATTCAACATGATATCCACCGGAGTTCCATCCGGTAAGAACGGCATATCTTCTACCGGCAAAATACGGGAAATAACACCCTTATTTCCATGACGCCCGGACATCTTATCGCCTTCGGAAATTTTTCTTTTCTGAACAATATAAACTTTAATGACTTCATTCACAAGAGGCGGTAATTCGGCACCATCTTTTCTTGTAAAATGTTTTACATCCAAAACAATACCGGATCCGCCATGCGGGACACGCAAGGAAGAATCTTTTCCGTCTTTTGTTTTTTCCGAGAAAATGGCTTGCAATAATTTTTCTTCCGGAGTCGGTTCCGTTTGTCCTTTCGGAGTAATTTTTCCGACCAAAATATCGCCTTCTTTAACCTCCGCACCGGGAATAATAATACCATTTTCATCCAAATTGGCCTTGGCATCTTCTCCGACACTCGGAATATCTCTGGTAATTTCTTCATCACCCAATTTTGTAGAACGACATTCAATGGTATGTTCTTCAATATGAATGGAAGTATACACATCATCTTTTACTAATCTTTCCGACATAATGACGGCATCTTCGTAGTTATAACCATTCCAGGTCATAAAAGCAATGGTAACATTTTGACCTAAAGCCAAATCTCCGTGATCCATCGCGGGACCATCGGCAATAATCTGTCCTTTTTCTACTTTGTCACCTTTAGAGACAATCGGAACTTGATTAATGCAAGTACCACCGTTACTACGACAGAATTTTTGCAAATAATAATCTTTTCTCGTGCCATCCGAATTTTCAACGGAAATATGTTTGGCATCCACTTCTTTTACCACTCCGTCACAAAGAGCAACAACGGAAGCACCGGAATCGCGGGCAATATTATATTCCAATCCCGTTCCAACATAAGGTGTATGCGGCTTTAATAAAGGTAAGGCTTGTCGTTGCATGTTGGCACCCATCAAAGCTCTTGTCGTATCATCATTTTCCAAGAAAGGAATACATGCTGCCGCAATCGAAACAATTTGTTTTGGAGAAACATCGATATAATCGACTTCTTCTTTATTGACAATAATGTTTTCACCATTATAACGAGCAACAACACGATCATCGAGAATTTCATGATTTTTGCCTAAGCGTACATTCGCTTGAGCAATCACATGATTTTTCTCTTTATCCGCGGATAAATATTCCGTCTCTTCGGAAACAATACCGGTTCCTTTTTTCACCTTTCGATAAGGTGTTTCAATAAAACCGTATTCATTGATTTTGGCATAACAAGCCAAATTGTTAATCAAGCCGATATTTTGACCTTCTGGTGTTTCAATCGGACAAATTCGACCATAATGAGAAAAGTGAACATCCCGAACGGCAAAAGAAGCACGATCCCGTGTAAGACCACCGGGACCCAATGCCGATAAACGTCTTTTATTTGCAAGTTCCGCCAAAGGATTGGTTTGATCCATATATTGAGAAAGTTGCGATGAATTAAAGAATTCTTTAATTGCCGCTGTCAAAGGACGAATATTGGTCAAAGATTGAGGAGTAATCGTTCCTTCCGTGGCAATGGACATTTTATCTCGCACGGTTCTTTCCATACGGGAAAGTCCGATACGGAATTGATTTTGAATTAATTCTCCCACACGACGAATACGACGATTTCCCAAATGATCGATATCGTCGGTTTCACCGAATCCGGCGATAACATTCATGAAATAAGATAGGGTCGCGGCAATATCCGGAATGGTAACATGATCACATTCCAAATTTAAATCCGTGCCGATAATATTCACGACTTTTTCTTTTCGGTCATTGACATAAACTTTGACAATATTAACCCGATCGTGATCATCCAAATCTTTATTGATCGGTAAAACAAAGGTATGAGCACCTTTTTCAAAAAATCCTTCTTCGGCCAAATTCATAACCATTTCTTTTGTCAAAAGGGTTCCTTCTTCGTAAACAATTTCCCCTTCATTTGATACTAATGGTTCTGCTAAAATACGACCGGCCAAACGATTGTAAATACCTAATTTTCGATTGAATTTAAAACGACCTGCCGGGCCTAAATCATATTGTTTATGACGTTCTTCAAAGAACTTTGCCCGGAAAAAGCTCGCGGCTCCTTCTGCCGTGGAAGGTTCTCCCGGTCGTAAACGATCATAAATTTCTTTTAATGCATCCGCAGATGTCAAACGATCCGGTAAATGTGTTTCTTTTTCTTTTTCGATGGTATTGACTAAGCACACTTCGTCACCGAAATAATCCATCATTTTGTCATAATCCACAAAACCGAGTGCTCGTAAAAGAATAGTTGCAGGCATTTTTCTTAAACGATCGACACGCACGGATAAAGTATCCTTTAAATCCGCTTCAAATTGGAGCCAAGTTCCCCGTGCCGGAATCAAATCCGCTCCATAAGAATATTTCCCGGATTTATTATCAAAAGCAGAAGAAAGATATGCTCCCGGAGATCGAACAATCTGAGAAACAATCGCTCTTTCCGCACCATTGATGACAAAAGTCCCGGAATCCGTCATTAAAGGGAAATCTCCCATAAAGACTTCATTTTCTTTTACTTCTCCGGTCAGAGAATTTACCAGACGAAGCGTTACTTTTAAAGGTGCAGAATAGGTCAAATCTCTTGTTTTGCACTCCAGATAATCATATTTTGGTTTATCCAGACGGCAACGAACATATTGAACCGTTAAAGTTTCCGATGGATTTTTAATCGGATAAACATCCTTAAAAACTTCATCCAAACCACTATCAATTAACCATCGAAAAGAATCCGTCTGAATTTCCACAAGATTCGGTAAGGGTAATGTCCCGGAAATTCGACTATAATCAATTCGATGATTATGTAAATATTTTAATTCTTTCGTTTCTTCTACTTTTTTGCTCATTCTAGGTCCTCCTTCGTTTCCTGATTTGCAAAACGGATATCCTTTTTTGCTTCATAAACATGATAACCTTTTGATCGTTCGATTCTTGTACAATTTCCAAATACACTGCGAACATAGTTTGATGCGGTCTCCGCGCCTTGGTTCTTTCTGATAACAAAATAAAATGATCCGTTGAAAGTAAGATGTTCATAGGCGGATTGAAACATGGCATACATCACTTTTTTCCCCGCACGAATCGGTGGATTGGTGACAATATTTTGAAATGTTTCTTTTACGCCGGAAAAAGAGTTTGATACACGCACTTCGACATTAGATAAATTCATTGCTCTTGCGTTCTCGCGTGCAAGGGCACATGCGCGCGTATTAATATCAACGAGTAAAAATTTTGCTTCTTCATGAAAGGCGGCCAAAATAATGCCTATTGGGCCATATCCGCATCCCAAATCCAACACATTTCCGCTGATTTTTCTCGTTTGCAGTAAGGTTTTTATCAAAATCGCACTTCCTTCATCCAAGGAAGATTTTGAAAATACACCATCATTTGAGGCAAAATGAAAAGCTTTACCAAGAATTTCAAAAGATATCGATCTCGGTCGATCCTTAACCTTCGGATCATTTATAAAATATTGGCTCAATTTGCCTCTCCTTATATGCACAAAAACCTACCCCAAAAAAATGGGGCAGGTTCCATCAATTTTTTCAAAGAATTTGTTATTTAATTTCAACTTCGGCGCCGGCTTCGACAAGAGTAGCTTTATGTCCTTCTGCTTCTGCCGGAGAAATTTTTTCTTTGATATTGCTCGGTGCATTATCCACAAGTTTCTTTGCATCAATAAGTCCGAGACCGGTGATGGCCTGAACTGCTTTGATAACTTTAACTTTTGCCGCACCTTCGGCAAGTCCTTTAAGGACCAAAGTGACTTCGGATGGTCCTTTTGCCGCAGCTTCTTCCTCTGCAGCCGGAGCAGCAACTCCACCGGCAACCGGGGCAGCAGCGGTAACACCGAATTCTTCTTCAATTGCTTTTACAAGATCATTGAGTTCAATGACGGACATTTCTTTAATGGCCGCAATCATTTCTTCTTTACTTAATTTTGCCATATTCTTTTTTCCTCCTTAAATAATTCTTATGGTTATTGTTTTTCCGCAATGCACTTCACCGCATACGCCATGTTGCGGATCGGAGCTTGCAGTACCGAACAAAGCATGGATAATAATCCTTCTCTCCCCGGTAATTTTGAAAGCGTCAGAATTTCATTTTTTGAAACGAGTTTCCCTTCGGCAAGCCCGCCTTTAATCACGAAATTCTCATGTCCTTTGGCAAAGGAAACAACTGCTTTACTTCCCTTAATGACATCATTTGAAAAAATAATGGCATTCGGGCCGGCAAGATATTGCTCTAAATCTTTGTACCCTAATTCTTCCGCGGCACGTGAGACAAGAGAATTCTTGTAAACAGTCATTTTTGCTTTGTCTTTGGCAAGTCGGCGACGAAATTCCGATACATCTGCCACAGTCAAGCCACGATATTCCGCAACGATAATGGAACAATTTTCTTTCATTTCATCACGGATACGAGCAACTGTTTCTTGCTTAGACTTCAAGACATTTTCGTTCATATTGCACCTCCTTTTTAAAAATTTATAGGCAACAATATACTAGTTCTACTCATAAAATTATTTTGCTAATGAATAGTACCTCGGTAACCTTATTAAGCTTTCGCCGTTACTGTCTTTGGTATATTGAGCTACTCAAGTAAATATTTATCGGCCGTCAAATGTGAAAGGAACGGCTGGTCCCATAACGGTATGAAGAACCGCATTTTTAATATAAGTACCTTTGACGGAAGAAGGACGCACACGCACCAACGTGTCACAAACGACCTTCAAATTTTCCACCAATTTTTCGGCATCGAAAGAAACTTTTCCGATAGTTAAGTGTAAATTTCCTTCTTTATCGACTCGATATTCCACTTTACCTTTTTTAATTTCGGAAACTGCTTTTCCGATTTCCATAGTCACTGTTCCGGTTTTCGGATTCGGCATTAAGCCTTTCGGGCCCAAGACACGTCCCATTTTTCCGAGTTCGCCCATCATATCCGGCGTGGCAACGATGATATCAAAATCAAACCAATTCTCTTTTTGAATTTTTTCCAACATATCTTTACCACCGACATAATCGGCACCGGCAGTTTTTGCTTCTTCTACTTTACTATTGGTGACAACAAGAATTTTCTTTGTTTTGCCATTTCCGTTTGGAAGCGTCAAAGTTCCGCGAATTTGTTGATCTGCCAATTTCGGATTGACATTCAAACGGAACGAAGCATCAATTGTCGAATCGAATTTTACTGTCGATGTTTCTTTCACCAATGCACAAGCTTCATCAAGAGCATAGAGTTTCTTTTGATCTATTTTTTTCAATATCTCTTGATATTTTTTTCCTCTCTTTTTCATGTTTTCCTCCTTGTGGTATTAACGGGTATTCCCTTCCACTATTTGTCGTCAATGGTAATGCCCATATTCCGGGCAGAACCTTCGACAATTTTCATTGCCGCTTCAACATCATTCGCATTTAAATCAGGCAATTTGTATTCCGCAATTTTTCTTAATTGCTCTTTGCTGATATGACCGACTTTGGTCGTTTTCGCATTCCCCGAGCCTTTGGCAATTCCCGCTTCTTTTTTCAAAAGTAAGGCCACAGGTGTTGTTTTAATGACAAAATCAAATGTTTTGTCTTCGTAAGCTGTAATAATCACCGGCACAACATCGCCGATTCGGTCACTCGTCTTCGCGTTAAATTCCGTACAGAATTTCGGCATAACGACCCCTGCAGAAGCAAGTTTTGGTCCCGGTTTTGCCTGTCCGCCGATTAATTCGAGTTTCACCACTTTCGCAATCTTTTTCACGTGACACACCTCCTATATAGTTTTTGTCCGTGCTGTGGTAAACGGATATTTCGATCCTTCCACTGCGCAAATCCATGGCATTTCAAAAATAGGCGCAAAACACCATGCTTTTCTATTCTAGAAGATTGCTTATCGAAAATCAAGCACTTTTTTTGTTTTTTAAAAGAATGAAAAATGCCGATATTTAACGAAGAAAAAATGAAAAGTCTTTTTTTCTATTTTCTTTCTTGACAAAGCAATTTCCGCTTTCCTTTTAATAAAAAAGATCGGACATCCGATCTTAAATTTTTTCGATTTCCGAAAATTTTACATTGATAGAAGTCGGTCTTCCAAAGAAAATAGTCGAAATGGATACTTCTCCCAATTCGGAATCAATGGACACGATTTTCCCTTCGCTGCCTTCAAAAGAGCCGGTAAGAATTCGAACTAAATCTCCCACTTCGTAATTATTGTACATATCCGCATCAAACATACCCATACGTTTCAGCACCGGTTCGATTTGTTCTCTTGTCACCGGGAATGGTTTGGCACCTCCGCCGGAAGAACCGATAAATCCCGTTACTCCCGGAGTATTACGAACCATATACCAAGCTTCATCCGTCATAATCATTTCAATAAAAACATATCCCGGATAAAGATTTTTCATCTTGGTTTTTCCCGTGGGCATACCGTTTTTCATCACCGGTACTTCATGTTCCGCCACAATAATACGGAAAATATAATCTTTTAAATTCATGGATTCCACACGACGAATCAAATTTTCTTTTACTTTATTTTCGTGTGAAGAATAGGTATTGACCACATACCATTGTTTTTCAATCAAATTATTGTTTTCACTCATTTTTCCTTCCTCCGATAAAATTATTTCCACAAAAGCCATCCGCAAATCATTTGTGCCGATGACGTTGCTTCGCTTGTTCCGAATTGATTTTCCAGTGTATTCAAAAATTGTGCAATAATATAATCATCAATGGTCAAGGCCACCGCGGAAATCAAAATGATAACCAAAACAACCGCAAAAGAAGATAACATATCTCTTTTTGTCGGCCATCGAACCATTTTTGCCTGTTTGATTACTCCGGCAAAATATCGTTTAATCTTGTACATAGGTTTCCTCCTATTTTGATTCTTTATGAATCGTATGACGATTGCAACGAGGACAGAATTTTTTTATTTCCATACGTTTGGAACTATCACTCTTTTTTTTCGTCGTTGTATAATTTCGCGATAAACATTCCGAACATATTAAAAGAACTTTTTCTCTCATCCTTTATTATCCTCCATTTTCATTTATCGTCATGATGAAGTCTAACACATCTTCTTTTTTTAGTCAATTCCTTTTCCAAAGAGTTTTCAAGATTTTTTGCAATCCGGAATTTTATTATAAAAAAGGAAGCATACAAAAAAATATTTTCTTTCTTGAACGTTTTTTCATCAAAATTTACTTTTTTTCTTTGATATGGAATTTCAATCGAATCTTTTCCAATCCTCTTCTGATAAAACTATTTACTAAAGTCCTGGAAATATGATAGTGCTCTGCGATTTCATCATAAGAATATCCTTTTGCCCATAAATTTAAACAACCGATATACATATCTTTTCTTTTTTCGTCTTTAAGGGCATGGAAATAAAGCCTTAAATCTTCATGAAATTCATATTCTTCCATAGGAGAAGAAGTAAAACTTGCTTCCGTGATCTTATCCATATCAACCGATTTACGCGGATCTTTTCCTTTTCCGAATTTTCGCATTAACATTCGGTTCATGTCTCGATTCAAAATCGAAATCCAAAAAGAATAAAGCGTTGCTCGGGTATTATCATAAAAAGGAAGAAGATTTAAAAAATGTATTACCATTTCCTGATAGATATCCTCATGATCGAAAATAGAAATATTGTACGCCTTTCTCAATTTTTCCGATTCAAATCGCATTTTTTTCTCATAGCAAGAAAAAAGAAGCCTCATGGCTTCTTCATTTCCTTTAGCAATTAAAATCAATAATTCATCTTCACTGACCATTTTTTCCTCTCCTATCTCTTTGAATTTGCGATAAATAAATACCCGTGGCAACCGAGGCATTCAAAGAATTGACATGTCCGAGCATAGGAATTTTGGTCACATAGTCCGCGCTTTTCAATAACAAAGGAGAAATTCCTTTTCCTTCGGAACCGATGATCAAAACAATCTTTCTTTTATAATCAACCGCATCAAAAGATGTTTTTGCATTCCCATCCGATGCCACTACCCAAAAGTTTTGTTCTTTTAATACTTCTATCGTCTGATGAAGATTCGAAACGATACTCACGGGAACATATTCACTGGCTCCGGTCGAAACTTTTCGTACGACCGGTGTTACCGCGACACTTCGCATCTTCGGTATCAAAACACTATCCACACCGAAAGCATCCGCGGAACGAAGAATCGCACCGAAATTTTGAGGATCTTCCAAACCATCCAAAACTAAAATCAATGCATCTTCTTTTTCTTTCAATCGCCGTAATGTATTTTGAAAAGCTTCATATTCAAAGCGTTGTACTTCTAAAATTATTCCCTGATGATTTACTTTTCCGACATATTGTTCCAACACTTCTTTTGTTACTTTCTTTATCTCTATATTTTTCTTTTTTGCCAAAGAAAACAAAAAATCATCATGAAAAGATTCCGCGACATATATTTTTTCTCCTTTTCCTGCTTTTAAAGATTCCATCACCGTATTTTTCCCATAAATATATTCTTTTTTTCCCATGATTTTTCTCCTATTGTTTCCTTTTGGTCTTAAAATAAGAAATGACCTGAATTCAGGCCATTTCTATAATAAATCATAAAGAAATATTTGTAAAGATATCTCGTATTAAAGCAATTTTCTTTCCATCAGATTTTTTCGTATTTCATCCGAAAGAGCAAAATCTTTTTCTTGCTTTGCTTTCTCGTATTTCTGGAATAAAGCATATTCTTCCTCAGTTAAAATTTTTCTTTCAAAAACCAATCCCAGTAAATAAAGCATTGCTTCCAAAGTATAAAACTTTTGTTCCAAAGACAAAACATTACGTTCTTTTTCTCTTAAAAGAACATGAATCTCTTTTATTTTTTGATACAGCTCACTTAATGCATTCGCTGTATTTAAGTCATTAGCTAAAGAGGAAAGAAAATTTTCCATTTCTTTTGCTTCACGAACATCCGGATTTTTCAATTTCACATGATGAAGTTGCAAATCCACGGCTGCTTTTCGATATGCCGATTCGATTTTGTCCAAATCTTTTTGAGCATTTTCAACCAATTCCGAAGAAAAATTCACCGGTAATCGATAATGTGTATTTATCAGCATATATCGAATGGTATTTCCTCCCAATTTTTCAATATAATCTTTGGCCAAAATAACGTTTCCCAAAGATTTCGACATCTTTACTCCATCGATATTGATAAACCCGTTATGCATCCAATAAGTAGCAATTTTATGACCATAATAAGCTTCTTCCTGAGCAATTTCATTTTCATGATGAGGAAATTTCAAATCACTTCCTCCTCCATGAATATCAATTCTACCGTTTTCAGTCAAAGAATTAATCATCACCACACATTCGGAATGCCATCCGGGTCTTCCTTCACCGAAAGGAGAAGAAAATTTGATTCCTTCCTGTGTCTTTTTCCATAGAGCAAAATCATAAGGACTTTCTTTTTCATCTTTTTCCTCGACTCTTGCTCCCACGACAAGATCTTCGGATTTCATATTCGATAAACATCCGTAATCTTTAATTTTATGTACCCGGAAATAAACATCTCCCGATGGTGTGGAATAGGCATATTCTTTTTCTTTCAATACCTCGATAAAGGAAATAATTTGATCCATCACTTCCGTCACCCGCGGCTGATAATCCGGTTTTAAAGCATGAATTTTTTCTCGTACATCTTCAAAAGCAGCGATATATTTTTCCGCCACTTCCTTTTCGCTGATTCCTTCTTTTTTTGCTTGAGCGATTACTTTATCGTCAATATCGGTGAAATTGGAAATAAATTTGACTTTATAACCGAGAAACAAAAATAATCTTCGTAAAACATCGAAAACAACCACCGGTCTCAGATTTCCGACATGAACATAATTATATACGGTCGGTCCGCAAACATAAAAAGAAACTTCGTTTTCTTTTAAAGGTACAAACTCTTCAATCCGATTGGAAAGACTATTATAAAGATGTATTTTCATTAAAAACTCACCCCTATAGTTTCATCGACCGGTATGGCAAAAATCACGGCATTTGCCTTGGAAGATATACCATATTCCGAAGCAATCGCCTTCATAATTATCTCTTTATCGGTTTGATTTACCAAAATCACGATAATTTCCTTTTCCGGTTGAACTTCGACACCGACAAACTGAGATATTTCTTCCGGTGCTGTACCTCTGGCCTTAAAAATTGTTCCTCCTCTGGCACCGGCACGACGGGCAACTTCCATTATTTTTTCTCCCGTTCCGCGGATACAAATCGTAAAAATCGCAAATTGTTTTTCTTCTGCCATATTTTTTTCCTTTCCTTATCGTTTTCCGACAATTTCATTGATTGCTTTTCTTGAAGCAATACTATCTAAAGAAATGGTGAATGCAACGCCATGTCGTCCTCCGACAAATTCTCCGCTTTCTTTTAAAAATTCCAATACATCCGGGACAACGGCTGAATCTGCCAAACAAAAAATAAGATCTTTTTCCGTTTCCCCGATTCCCAAGAAATCCAAAACTTCTTTATTCGCGGTACCTTTTCCCCGCACCGTATTGCAATATCGTACTCCAAAAGTATTTAATAAAGGAATCAATTTGCGGGAACGATTTTCTCCGGTAATAATGACAATCATCTTGATACCGGAAGGAATAGAATTATCCTGCTTTTTCGCCATGTCGATGCCCTCTCTTTCTTATATGTTCCTGTTCCTCTTTTGAAGGAAAGGTAATAATTTCATCATCCGCTTCACCGACAGTAACCAAAGTTTCCATCATCGAAGCAAGTTTCTTCTTCTTGAATTGATAATGAAGCCCGAACAATTGAATGGTAATCAAAGGTGCCATAGCAACCAAAGCAACCGTGCCAAAAGAATTAACAAGCAAATACGATGGATTTTGAGCATAAAGCACCGAACAAAGTCCCATGGATAAAGGTAAAATAAATGTCGATGTCAATGGCCCGGAAGCAACACCGCCCGAATCAAATGCAATGGAAGTGAAAAATTCCGGAACCACAAAAATCAAAATCAAAGAGATGGCATATCCCGGTATTAAAAACCACCAAATGGAAATATTCAAAAGATTTCGTAACATTGCCAAAGAAATGGCACTACCCACTCCTAAAGCCAAAAACAATAATAATTTTTTATTTGATACCGCACCATTGGTAATCGATTCGACTTGCTTCGTAAGAACATGCACGGATGGTTCGGCTAAAACCACAAAAACACCGATAATCACACCCAAAGGAATCAAAATCCAATAAAAATCCGTAGCGCCGACAGCAGAACCAAAACGCTCTCCGACATTCATAAAGCCGAATTTTGCACCGGATAAAAACAAAATTAAGCCCACATACGTAATCAATAATCCGACAAAAATTCGTACCAAAGAACGACGATCGATTCTTATTAAAATACCTTGATACACTAAGAATAAAAGTGCCAAAAGTAAAATAGGTAAACCGACTTCTTTTACTTCCTGCAAAATCGAATTGCCAAGCAATTGGGCAAATTGATTCCAGTTTTCCAAATGAGCGCTGGAACTTGCTACCGTTCCAACCTCGGGATTTTGTCCGATACCGAATAAGAAAAGTCTTAAAATCAAAACAGCAAGAATCGGTCCCATAGAACAAACGGCAACCGCACCGAAAGAATCATCCGAATCTTCCTCTCCGCTTTTACGCATCATCCCGGAAATACCTAATCCGAATGCTAAAATAAAAGGAACAGTCATCGGTCCCGTAGTCACTCCCCCGGAATCAAAAGCAATGGGCACAAACGTTTCATCGATAAATTGCATTCCGATAGCAAAGGCAAAAATAAAAATATATCCGACAATTAAAATCCATTTTAAGTGAAATTTATGAACGACACGCCATGTGGAAAGCATTAAAAACAAACCGACACCGGCACCGACAACAAGAATTAAAACCCAAGTATTAAGTGATGGAAACTTCTCCGCTAAAACCATTAAATCCGGTTCCGCAATCGTAACTAAAAAACCAATAAGGAAAGACGAAAACAAAAGAAGTCCCAATTTTTTTCTGCCCATTAATTTTCGCCCGATATTTTTCCCCATCGGAATCATGGAAATATCGGCACCCAAAGAAAAAAGAGCAATACCGAAAACCAAAAAAACAAATCCGATCAAAAAAGCCGTTAATTCATATATCGAAAGATGAATTAAAACAAAATGAAAAAGGATTACCAAAAGCGTAATCGGTAAAACCGATAATAATGCTTCTTTCAATTTCGATATAAGAGTTTGGATCATGCTTTTCTCCTGAGAACAAAATAAATAATAAAGGATGTTACCATTTAAAAAAAGAAATTTTCTATTTTATTTTTCTTTTTCCATAACAATTCCTTCCATTTGCAAAAGTTGCAGAAGGATATTTTCTTCCAATGGTTCTTTTTGATAAAGAATTTTCATTTTCCCAATTCTTTTCCCTTTCTTTTTTTCAAATTCCAAAATGGCTATTTCTTTTTGATTTTTTTTAATAAGGTATGCGCTAGAATCTTTTTCCCATTTTTTCGCTTGTAAAAATATTTTTTCTATGCGATTTGCTTCTTTTAAAGAATTTTCTTTTTCCTCTTCATACATCAATTCTCGTAAAGAGGAAAGATCATCCCTCGTAATCGGAGAAAAAGAATATTCACCGATTTGATGTGGTTGTAACATATTTTTTTCTAGCAAAAATATTCCGCAAAAAGTAAGAATCGATAAAAAAAGTATCGCGATAGAAACATAAAGTAAAATCAATACTTTTTCTTGTTTTGTTACAAGATACATCCATAGCAAAAGAAGAAAAATCAAGAATATGATACTTGTCGATATCAGACCGAGAACACTTCTTTTTTTCATGAATTAAATGATACGAATATAATCGGATTTTTTCTCTTTCATCGGAATATCTTCTTTCAAAGGATATCCCAGAATACATGCACCGACCGTTAAATCATTATCCTCTAATCCCAAAACTTTTTTCTTGAAGGCATTTCCTTCATCCGTGGCAAAATAATCATGTAAGCAATTGATCCAACAGGATCCGACACCGAGAGATGTCGCCGCCAAAAACATATTTTCCAATACACAACTTCCGTCTTGCAAATTGCAAGGAGCATCTTTTGTCGAATAGACAATGACGATGACTTTGGCACCATAAAAAGAATCTTTTCCCATAAATTCAAGAATACGTGCTCTTAAATCTTCCACGATCTCCGGATTTCTCAAACAAAGAATATTCGCCGATTGACGATTCATCGCACTCGGAGCCATTGTCCCCGCTTTCAAAATGGAAAGCAAATCCTCTTCTTTTAAAGGAACATCGTTAAATTCACGACAGCTTCTTCTGTTTTGAATTGTTTTCAGTGTTTCGTTCATAAATTCTCCTTTATCTTCTTGTAAATGTTTTACATACCCTTTATTAAAATATTATAGTTTTTTTTCAAAAAAATGAAAAGAAAGAATAAAATTTCTCTATCGAATTATCATATTTTTATGCCTGAATATCAAAAAAGGCAAAAAGAAAAAGAATATTTTCGGTTTTTTCTTGTTTTCAATCTATTTCAAATTTTCGATTTTTTTATTACTTTCTTTATTGACGATATATTTTGCAATTTTCTTCCAGGAAAATGATGTTTCTTTTATGTTCATACTTTTTATTTCATCAACATAATCGATTTGGAAATTCATTTCTCTTTTTTTATTTTCATTTTTTAAAAGATATATAAATACTTTTTTATTTGCAAAAGAAGCACCGTATTTCTTACATAATTTTTTTAAGCACATTTCCGATCTTGATTGTGAAGTATCCACAAGAATGACAACAAAATGAAAAGGATCCATAAAAATATGCGGATTATCTTTTTTTCCATTTTCGACATCAACATAACCGGAAATATTTTTGGCAAGTTCTATCGCCTCTTGCTTTACATTTCCAAGATAAAAAACAATACTGCGAAGAACCATATCAATTTTCCACCAAACGTAAAAGATCTTCGACGCAATTTACTTTATAAACCGAATCTTTCAAATCCTCTTCTCCGCCAAAACCATAACAACACGCCGCAAAAGAAATTTTTGCATTTTCCGCTGTCAATTTATCTTGTTTCATATCTCCAACGAAAAGAGCATTCTTTCTTGAAATATGAAGTTCATGTAAAATTTCAAATACCCCATTCGGATCCGGTTTCAAAGGAATTTCGTTTCTTTGACCGATAACCACATCAAAAATATTCGGAAAATAATATTGCACGCAGGCTTTGGTATCATTATCCGGCTTATTGGATAAAACAGCCAAACGAATTCCTTTATCTTTCAATGCCTTCAAAATTTCCACCATATTGGGATAAGGTTTTGTTTTTGCCGTTCGATTGAAATTATAAATTCGTTTGTATTCTTGATAAAGTGCAGGAATTTCTTTTTCTTCGGCATGTATTTGTTGCGCGGCCTTCGCAATTAAAGTTTCTGCTCCGCTTCCTAAAAAAGTTTTCACTTCTTCTATAGAAAAAGAGGTCGTATATCCGTAATTATGAAAAGCCTGATTGATCGCATCCGCAATATCCTCGATGGTATTTAATAAAGTACCATCCAAATCAAAAATCATGCATTGCACCATAGATTTTTTTACCTCTTCCACATTTTCAATCATTCGGATCCTCCGTAGAATACAAACTTATTATATCATTGTTATTTCCTCAATGAAAATAAGGTTTTCGATTTCTTTATTTTCTTGTGCTATCGGACCGATATTCTATTGTAGAAAAAGAATAGATACTCTGTTTTTTTCTCTTATTTTGCCGAAAAATGACATTCCAATAAATAATTTTCCAATGCTTGTAATGCTCTTCCCCGATGCGAAAAAGCATTTTTTTCTTCCGCTGTTGCTTCACCGAAAGTCTTCTTTAATTCATAAGAATAAAATATAGGGTCATAACCGAATCCGTTTTTCCCCTTTGGATAAACTACTTCTCCTTTATGTATTCCTTGAAAATACAAAGGATCTTTTTGAAAATTCAATAAACACAAAACACATTGAAAGGAGGCCTTTTTATTTTCTACATTTTTCATCTTTTCCCAAAGAGCCAGACATTTTTCTTCATAAGAAAATCCATTCATAAATCGTGAAGAATAAATGCCCGGAAATCCGTTTAATCCATCGATAATAAGTCCGGAATCATCACTCAACACCGGCAAAGAAGTTTTTTGTGCCACCGCTTTTGCTTTCAAAAAAGCATTTTCTTGAAAAGAAGTACCGCTTTCTTCCGGATTCGATTCTATCTGTACTTCTTTTAAAGAAAGAATTTGCACCTCATATTTCCAAAAATGATTTTTAATTTCGTTTATTTTATTTTCATTATTGGTAGCCATTACCATACGAAACATTTCATAATCCTCTTTTTTTCAGTACCACTCCGATTTCCTCTGCCACTTCCGAAGCTTTAAAAGAATGCAAAGAAATCTTTTTGGCTAATTCTTCTGCCGCGGCAGAAAAGATTTCATGGCCAAAACAAGCAATATCAAAAGGCGATGCTTCAACATGAGCATAAAGACCACCTAAAAATCCTGCCAGAACATCTCCGGAACCTGCTTTTGCAAGTCCGGAATTTCCGTTAGTAACGACAGCAAAATTTTTCCCGTCTCCAATAACACTTTGCGCATCTTTTAAGACAAGAACCATATGATAATCATCCGCTAATTCCATGACTTCTTTTTTCAAATCCGTTGCTTTTTTATTTTCAATTCCGATACCAAATAAGCGATGAAATTCTCCCATATGGGGAGTCAATATGATTTTTGCTTTGGTATCAAGCAATCTTTCCAAACCGATTTCTTTCAAAAGATCTAGTCCACTCGCATCTATTAATAAAATTCCCTTATATGTATCCAAAATTTCTTTTAAAAGATTTCTGTTTTTTTCACTTTTTTCCATTCCGTTTCCAAAAACAATGGAAGCATATTCATTAAAAACATTATCCTTTGCCCCTTCAAAAACAAATTGATAGGTCACTTCTTTTATCTTTCCGACAACATAAGGATATATTTTTTCATCTACTCCCAACGTAACATAACCAACACCGCTTCTCAATGCCCCTTCCGCACATAAAAGAATGGCACCGGGATAACAAAGAGAACCACCAAGCAATAAAGTACGGTGATAGGTAGATTTATTGGCATTTTCTTTCCTTGCGGTCAATATTTTTTGTTTTCTCATATTTTTATTATACAAAGAAAAAAAAGAAAACATAAGAATTTGATATTATTTTAAGATTTCCCTTATGCTATTTTTCAAAAAATAAACAAAAGGAACAAATCAACTTTGGAATTTCAAAAAGAAATATCTCCAACCGAACTCAAATCGATTGATTTTCTCCGCAAAGTTTGATATAATAAAACTAATCGGTGAAAATAATGATTTTAACGTTTGACAATTTGGCATACCAATTCAAGGATTATACGGACATAAAAGGCAAGATTCGCCGCGAAGTGCAATCGGGAAGATTGACACAAGTTGCGCGCGGGTTATACGAAACCGACGCGCACGCGGACGGAAAGTATCTTGCAGGCGCAATCTACGGACCGTCCTACCTTTCGTTCGATTATGTTCTTTCTATGTGTTCGCTTATCCCCGAAGCGGTTTTTCGAACATACACGTCGGCGACATTCCGCAAGGGCAAGACAAAGCAATACGAGAACGCTTTCGGCGTGTTCACATACCGGGATATTCCCGCCTTAGCTTACCCCGTCGGTGTAAAGATCCGACAAGAAGGCGGCTATTCCTATCAGATCGCCACGCCCGAGAAGGCACTGTGCGACAAACTCTATGCGATTTCTCCCGTCGGTTCGTTGAAGGCGCTTCGAGCGCTTTTGTTCGACAATCTGCGTATCGACGAGGACGAATTCAGGCGGTTGAATTTTGACGACATAAGGCAACTTGCACCGCTGTACCGCTCGACCAACCATAACTATCTTATCAAGTTGCTCGGAGGGAAATAATGGAAACGATCTTAAATCAAATGCTTGCGATGTATCCCTCGCATTCCGCAAGCGACGAAAAAAACGCTCTGACGGAAGTCATTCAGGAAGTTACGCTGTGTGGGCTATCGCGCGCGGGCTTTTTCCGCAAAGCCGCTTTTTACGGCGGGACGGCACTGCGTATCTTCTATGGGCTGGACCGATTTTCCGAAGATTTGGATTTCTCACTTATCGCGCCCGATGCCGATTTCGATTTGAAGAAATACTTTTCCGTCCTCGAAAGCGAATTGCACTCCGTCGGACTGAATTTCTCAATCGAAGAAAAGGTCAAAACGATGAAATCCAATATAAAGTCGGCTTTTTTGAAGGGCAATACCAAAGAACACATTTTGAGTTTTTACCCCGATGATCGTTCCGCGGAGAAAATCAACCCGTCCGAGACGATCCGAAT